>CAIXMD010000034.1 GCA_903920415.1 uncultured Desulfomonile sp. | reverse complement strand
CGATATTCAAGATTAATACCAACGCCTATTTCTTGGACTTTCAGTCGACCGCTGTCTTTGACAATGGGGCTGAACCTGACCTGCTCCTGGCTCAGGCTATCCAAAAGAAATAAGCGAACCTTAAATAACCATAGAGGATCTACTATGAAATTCAGCTACTACCCCGGATGCTCACTTAAAGGTTCCGCCCAGGAACTCGATGAGTCTTTCCGAAGCGTTTGCGAGAAGATAGGGGTGTCGCTCAGCGAGATTCCTGACTGGACTTGTTGTGGGGCTTCCTCGGCTCACATGGTTGACGCTTTCCTTGAAGCAGCTCTCCCTGCTCGGGACCTCATGACTGCGGAAAGAATCGGCAATGATGTTGTAGCACCCTGCGCGGGCTGTCATGTGAGAATGAAGGCCGCCTCCAAGCGAATCATGGAGGAAAAAGAACTTCGAGATAGATTTCCCTTCAAGGGTCAGATTAAGATCATGTCCGGAATGGACATGTTGCACTTGACTGAACTCCGATCACGCATCAAGGACCGTATGGTCAAGCCTTTGGAAGGTTTACGGGTGGTGCCATATTACGGGTGCCTTGCCGTTCGTCCTGTCGAGGTTGTTGAGCCGGAAGACCCTGAAAACCCTGTTCAGATGGACCACCTTTTGGAAGCCATTGGTGCGGAAGTGTTGAGCTGGCCCTATAAGACAGATTGCTGCGGCGGTTCACTTGCTTTAACACGCACGGATCTCGTCCTAAAGTTGTCACGTAAGATATTGGATATGGCGCTACTGGTAAAGGCCGATGCAATAGTGACTCTGTGCCCCATGTGCCAAGCCAACCTGGACACCCGCCAGGCGGATATTTCCCGAGAGACCGGCAAAGTTTATCAGGTTCCCATACTTTATTTGACTGAGCTTATGGGCTTGGCATTCAATGATTCACGTGCTTCGCAATGGTTCGACAAGCACATGGTATCTCCTGAAAGCGTGCTTGCCGGAAAGGGATTTATGAAAGCATTTTAGTGTTTTGTAGCTAACCATTCGGATTGCTGGAACAAACTTAGAAGCCATTTTTTTTTACTTTACGGAGCTTCATCGTGGTGGACAAGAAAATTGGAGCAATATTGACGGTCGGCGGAGGAATCGGCGGCGTTCAAGCGTCATTGGATCTGGCCGAATCCGGTTTCAAAGTATACCTGGTCGAGGAAAAACCCTGTATCGGGGGGGTAATGGCGCAGTTGGACAAGACGTTTCCTACGAACGACTGTTCCGCCTGTATTTTCTCACCTAAATTACAGACTCTCGCTCAGAACCCGAATATAGAAATTCTTGCCTACAGCCGCATAGAGGCGATTGAAGGCGACGTGGGAAGTTTTAGGGTAAAAGTGCGCAGGAAGGCCAGGTATGTTGACCCTGAAAAATGCACATCTTGCGGCACGTGCGCTGAGAAATGCCCGATCAAGGTCCCTAACGAATACAATTTCGGCCATGATTCCCGGAAAGCCATTTACAAAGACTACGCGCAGGGTATCCCATCTGTTTACACCATTGACACTGAGCACTGCCGTTTGTTTAAAGGCAAGAAATGCGGCGTTTGCAAGAAAGTGTGCCCTGCGGGTGCAGTTGACTATGAGGAGCAGGACGTATTGGTTGATTTGGATGTGGGATCGGTCATCCTTGCCCCAGGCTATGAACTTTTCGATACGGCACGGGTATCCGAATTCGGTCACGGTCGAATGCCCAATGTCGTGACGAATCTTGAGATGGAGCGGATACTTAGTGCGTCAGGACCCTTTGAGGGTGTAGTCACAAGGCCTTCAGACGGAGCCCATCCCCGCAGAATCGCCTGGATACAGTGCGTCGCCTCACGGGATCGTAGAAAGGGGATGCCTCATTGCAGTTCCGTCTGCTGCATGGCTTCCATCAAAGAAGCGGTAATCGCAAAGGAACACGATTCCTCAATAGAGCCTACAATTTTTTTCATGGACATCCGTGCTTACGGCAAGGACTTCGATAAGTATTACGAGCGGGCCAAGAAAGAAGGCGGGGTTCGTTTCATACGTTCCATGATCAGCAGGATAGTGGAGGATCCTGTCACACGGAATCTTGACCTTACCTATTTAGGCGATGATGATCGACTCGTCACGGAAACCTACGACATGGTGGTCCTGGCAGTGGGCATCAAGCCTTCCGATGCCGCGCTGAAGACTGCCGAAATTCTAGCTGTCAATCTGGACGAAAACCATTTTTGTAGTACAGGCACATTTGAGCCTGTCGCTACCTCCAGACCGGGCATCTTTGTTGCCGGAGCATTTCAGGCTCCGAAAGATATTCCGCAGACCGTTATAGAAGCCTCTGCTGCAGCAGGTGTAGCCATTCGCCTATTGGCTGAAAGCCGCAATACCCTCACGATCAAAAAAGAGCTGCCCTTGGAAAAGGACTTCGCCGGCCAAGTGCCAAGAATAGGGGTCTTTGTGTGCAAATGCGGCATCAACATTGCCGCAACGGTAAGTGTACCCGACGTAGTTGAGCGTGTCAGGAGTCTGCCTGGAGTTGCTTGGGTGAGTGAAAACCTGTTCACTTGCTCTCAGGACACTCAATTGCAGATCAAAAAGGCGATCGACGAGAACAATCTGAATAGGCTCATAGTAGCTTCTTGCACACCTCGAACGCATCTCCCGCTGTTTCAAGAGACGGCCCGTGAAGCGGGTTTGAACAAGTACCTGGTAGAGATGGCCAATATCCGTGAGCATTGTTCATGGGTTCATATGCAGGAAAAGGAAAAAGCTACCGATAAGGCTGTAGATCTAATTCGTATGGCAATTGCCAGGACTGCCCTACTTGAACAAGTTCAGGACCAGCAGTTGCCTATGGTTGAAGGCGCGCTGGTTATTGGAGGAGGAGTGGCGGGAATGACTTCCGCGCTGAACATTGCCGACCAGGGATTCCGAGTGACCCTAATTGAGGCGACCGAAAAGCTTGGCGGCAACGCGTTGAGATTAGCTCACACGCTGAAAGGGGAAGAAGTACAGCCGTTCCTGGAAAAACTCGTTCAGCAGGTTAACTCTAACGAGAGAATCACCGTTCACTTCAATTGCAAGGTCCAAGATGTCCAAGGCTTCATAGGCAATTTCAAGACCAAGATTTCCTGTAATGGGGGCGAACCTGTCGACATTGATCACGGAGTAGCCGTTATTGCCGTAGGCGCAAGCGAATGGAAGCCTGATGTGTATGGGTACGGCACGGATCCACGTATCAGGACCCATCTGGAGATGAGCGAGGCCATGAGAGCCAAAGAACCTGCAGTGATGAGGGCGGGGACCACCGTATTCATCCAGTGCGTGGGATCACGCTGCGAAGAACGGCCGTGGTGCAGCAAGGTATGTTGCAACCATACGGTGATGGACGCAATAACCCTTAAACAGGCTAACCCGAGTGCGAACATTTTTGTTCTCTATCGTGACGTCCGAACATTTGGATTGAATGAGCCTTATTATGAGCAGGCAAGGCGGTTGGGCGTGATTTTTGCCCGGTACGAGCCGGAAGATCCTCCGGTCGTAGAAGTCGGGAAAAAGATTATCGTGAGAGCGAAAGATCTGGTTTTGTGTGGGAGCATTAACTTGGAGGCCGATAGTTTAGTTCTTGCAGCCGCAGTAATACCCAATGACCATAACAAAGAATTAGCTAGGCTATTCAAAGTCTCAACTAATGAGGATGGTTATTTCCTGGAAGCCCACATGAAATTAAGGCCTGTGGATTTTGCCACGGATGGCGTTTTCCTGGCAGGACTGGCCCATTACCCCAAACCTCTGGACGAGACCATAGCCCAGGCTGAAGCTGCAGGCTCCCACGCTGCACAGGTTTTGGCACGTGGATATGTGGATGCGCCGGGGATGGTGTCGGTTATTGATCAGTTCCTTTGCAGGGGCTGTGGCCGATGTGTGGAAGTGTGTCCTTTCCATTCGCCGGAGTTGAAAGAAGTATTTCCAACTGTGTTCAAATCCGAGGTCAATCCGGCTCTTTGTAAAGGATGCGGGGCCTGCGGTGTGGCATGTCCCACAGGCGCGGCCGAAGTTCGCCACTTCAAAGACGAGCAGATCTCTGAAATGATTGACGCGGCGATTGCATGAACTGTAATGCATTTGCTCACTACGGACACGAAGCCTTTGAAGCATCAAAGAATAATAGTCCGGAGCAGATGAAATTTTGTCGCGGTGCGCGACTTTAATTTGCTTTGCTCGAACACTGGAGTTTACATGACCCAAGAGTTTGATCCCAAGATCATAGCGTTCGCTTGCAACTGGTGCTCTTACGCAGGGGCAGACTTGGCCGGTGTGGGACGAATGCAATACCCCCCAAGTATCCGTCTGATACGGCTGATGTGCTCGGGCATGCTAGTTCCGTCGTACATTCTCAAAGCATTTGAAAAAGGTGCGGATGGCGTCCTTGTAACTGGTTGACACATAGGTGAATGCCATTACCTGGAAGGTAATGAAAAGGCACTGAAGGTCATCGAGAAAACCCGGAAGCTCATGAAACTGTTGGGCATCGAGGATGCGCGTCTCCGAAAGGAATGGATATCCGCATCCGAGGGCAACAGGTTTGCTCAAACGGTCCGGGATTTTACAGATGTGATACAAAAGTTAGGAAGAAATCCCCTTGTCAAGAGAGAGACGGCGGCATGAACCTACCGGATATAGTTAATAAAACACACGCTTACTACTGCCTGGACTGTGGGATCTGTACCGGAAGTTGTCCTGTTTCAAAGGTAACTCCCGATTTTTCTCCTCGTTTGATGGTGGAAAAGGTCCTCATCGGAGAAGAGGAAAATCCTCTTGAGGACGTAAATATTTGGTCTTGTTTGTCATGTGGCCAGTGCAGCTCTCGATGCCCCTCCAACATCGATTACCCGGAGTTCGTGAGGATGGTGCGGGAAGAAGCGGTCCTCCAGGGCAAGGGCGGCGTCCAGGCACATAGAGGGTTGTTCCAGGCCGTGATGCGCTTACAAACCTTGGACTTAAAGCAAAGCAAGACTGATTGGGCCAGAGAAGCAGGCCGGATATCCGAATCCGGGGATACCTACTATTTCGTGGGATGCTCTCCTTTCTTCGAAGTGGAGTTCCTGGACGATTGGGGTCTGGATGTTATGGATGGGCCCAGAGGTGTACTAAAGCTATTGAACGCTGTCGGGATCGAGCCTGTGATTCATGACGACGAGCGCTGTTGCGGACATGATCTCATGTGGAACGGAGACAGAGAGAATTTTGCTCGTTTGGCCCGCCGCAATGTCGACCTCATCAGGGGCCTCGGGTGCAAACGAGTCGTATTCCACTGTCCCGAAGGATACCTGACTTTTAAGAAGTATTACCCTGAAATTGTGGGGGAACTGGGCTTCGAAACGGTTCATTTTTACGAATTAATGGCGGGAGAATTGAAATCCGGCGTTCTCGGTTTTGCCCCCATGGAAGAAGTGGTGACCTATCACGACCCCTGTCGTCTAGGCCGCCAAGCCGGAATAATGGATGCACCTCGGAGCCTGATTTCGGGCATTCCCGGGGTCACCCTTCGTGAAATGGACCATAATAGGGAAAATGGAATTTGCTGCGGTACGAGCGCATGGATGAACTGTTCCGCTTGTTCCAAGGAAATCCAAAAAAGACGTCTCGGCGAAGCGGTTGCAACTGGTGCCGGGACTCTTGTAACGGCTTGTCCCAAGTGTCGAGTTCATCTGAGTTGTGCCCTGCGGGACATGGACCTAGACCTGAAGATCCGCGACATAAATGATCTTCTGGCACAGACCCTGAAGACATGACTCCAATTACCTGGGAGACGACTCTTTCTTCGCTTTTATCCGGCGATCATTCGCCGGCATACTATCAATCGTCCCAGAGAGACTGTGGGTGAATTCTCTGCCCTGAGGGATAGGTTAGCCCACGGATATGGGACTTAGGACGGTAAAAGTATGGCGTCACGTGAAGTTCTCATCATCGGCGGCGGGATAGCCGGAATGCAAGCGGCGCTGGATCTTGGGGAGATGGGTATCCAAGTCCACCTTGTGGAGAAGAACCCGAGTATCGGCGGGAAAATGGCTCAGCTTGACAAGACCTTTCCCACCAATGACTGTACAATATGAATTCTCTCGCCCAAGCTGCTGGATGTCGGTCGGCATCCCAACATAAATCTTTTGGCTTACAGCGAGGTAACAGACTTCTCCGGTCAAGTCGGAGATTTCAGGGTAAAAGTCCATAGGAAGGCACGTTACGTTGACCAGAGCCGCTGTACGGCCTGCGGTGCCTGCGCACAGAAGTGTCCTACCAAAGTACCCAACGAGTTCAATTTCGGTCTGGACCAACGCAAAGCCATTTTCAAGGATTATGCACAGGGAATTCCATCCATATATACCATTGACCCTGAGCACTGCAAGGTGTTGCAGGGCGGCAAGTGCGGAGTGTGTGCGAAGGTATGCCAAGCCAAAGCAGTCGATTATGAGCAAAAGGACGTGGATATTGAACTCAACGTAGCTGCTGTAATTGTATCTACCGGTTATGAGCTG
>CAIXMD010000033.1 GCA_903920415.1 uncultured Desulfomonile sp. | reverse complement strand
TTTCACACCTTTGAGGACTTCAAGGTGGTTGTGCGCATGTATCGTCTCGGCAGCGGCAGCAGCTCGGAACAATTTAGCCACGCCTGTGAAACCCTCTTCCTCTGCCTTCTTTGCAAACGCGAGATATTTTCTGTTGGCCTGGGATTCGCCGGCAAAGGCTTCCATAAGGTTTTTCTCACTATTACTCATCTATTGCTTCTCCCCTTCGTATTTTTTCCCTCTCAGAAATCTTCCGAGAAAGTCTCAACCTTTGATGATTCTGGGTAGCATCATATGATGATGTGAACACATGGACCCTGGATTCTGGTAAACACAATCGGCAAAAGCCACCATGTATTTTCTCATTTCTGTGAAACGCACCACCTCGTCTACGAGCCCCTTTTTCGCACAGTATAAAGGTCTGGATTGATCGTAATACTGTTTTGCCAGGGCGTTCATCTTGTCTATGATGGGCTGGAGGGGGCGCCCAGAGTCCTTTTCTTTGACCAGGCGGCGAGCAAAGGAAGCGGCTGCAGCGGTCTCGCCGTGCATGACGTAGATTTCTGAGGCAGGTGTGCCCAAAGTGAAGGCGTTATGATTGTTGGCTGTCGGGCCTCCCATGATGTAATGGGCTGCTGCAGTTCCTTTACGGAGGACAAACAGCATCATGGGGACTTCAGTCTGTTCGATGGAGTAGATTAAAGACTGGCCCAGCCCGAGAAGCTCCGCTTTTTCAGCAATGTCCCCTACGTCGATACCGGAGGTATCCTGGAACCATATGATAGGTACCCGGTCCCTGCCGCAAAGGGTGACAAATTCGTTCATCTTTATAAGGCCTTGCCGGTAGAGTTTTCCGCCAATTCCCGGGTAGGGAGCGTATTCGGGATACTCCATACCTAAGAACCCCTGTTTGTTGCCAATAATTCCGACTAGTAAACCATTGAGTTTTACAAGTCCAGTGTAGGCCTCCGGGCCATAGTCCGGTTTGAACTCCATGTGTTCACTATTGTCGGTCAGCCTCGCTAACACTTCTTCAAAGCTGTACACCATTTTCTGGTTCATCGGAATTATCCGATCGAGATCGTCTCCACTGAACTTGGGTTCAGCGGGTGCAGCCACTCTGAAAAATTCGGGGTCATATGCCGGAATATATTTCATGTATCGTTTCAAAGCTTCCAGAAGACTTTCCTCGGTCTCGAATACGGCCTTGAAAAAACCAGTTGAGTCGTAGTGGATATTCACGCTTCCGGGAGGAACTTCTTTGAAATGCCTTGTTGCATCTATGAGCGTTTCGGCTCCTTCTTCGTCGAAAAAACCTTTCGGACTCATGCCGCTGACTATTCCCCCCCCTCCCACAGCGATGTTGCAATCCTTGTGAGCTAAAAGAATGGTAGGGCTGATACCCTGGTAGCCTCCTCCGGCAGGATTAGTGCCGTAGACACCTGCCAGAACCGGAATCCCGAGCTTTTGCAACTCAGCATGACGGAAAAAGGTGGTTCCTCCACCCCTCCTATCAGGGTAAACTTCTTGTTGTTCCGTAAGCTTGACACCTGAACAGTTGACGAGCCAAACAAGGGGAAGGTGGAGAAGTTTAGCGATGTCAGTAAATCTGAGAATATTTTCAGATTGCCCGGATACCCAGGCACCGGCCATTACCTTGTTATCGAAAGCGATAACTGCAGCCCATTTCCCGCCGATCTTTCCCAGTCCGTTGACAACTCCTGTGGAGCCTTCTTCATTGTCCTTGGGGTTGAAAACCGAATGTAAGGGACACCAGGTTCCCGGGTCTAAAAGATATTCAAGCCTTTGCCAGGCCGTCAGTTGCCCTCTCTTATTGATCTTGTCAGCGGGAAGACCGGCAGACTTAACTCGTTCCACCTCTTCCTCGATCTCCTTCTCAACGGCTTTGACTTGGGCCACATTATCTTCTGATTGCTTAATTTTGGCTGGAGTAAGCGGTTTGCCTATCTCAGTCATTTTTTCGAAGTAAGGTCTCATCCTATTTCCTCCATTGAATGCATATTCTGGGATGCAGCTTTTGAGACGGCAGAATATCAAGTTACCGTAATCTTTTCAAGCAAGAGAGTGTGCCAGAATCCACTACCT
>CAIXMD010000032.1 GCA_903920415.1 uncultured Desulfomonile sp. | reverse complement strand
TGGAATCCATGCCTGGGTCACCGATGTTGGGATTATCATCCCATTTCACCTTGTCCCACATGAAATACTTGGAGACCATGTGAGTCATATGGGTAAAAGGAAAGTATGACCAGAATCCGATAAAGAGTAACAGATTTATAACGTGGAGACCGCTCATGCCCGTAGTCATGGGCCTGAAAGTGATCAAGCTTACGAAATACTCTCTTGCCACAGAGAAGCCAGGGTCCTTAATCCATACAAAAAAACTGGTCACAAAAATCGCCCCCAGCCATATCAAATTAAGATAGTCGATCCCGGCAGTAAACTCCGTCAACTCCGGGTCGGTCATTCTCTTGATCACCAGTCCGATAACTCCGACGGTCCCCAAGATGAATCCTATTACGGCCACAACTGTGGTGAGCGACTGAAAAAATCTCGCTAGAGCCGACACCTCAGGGGGCAGTCCGCCGATCTGGAGAAGCGCCCCAATGGCTAAGAGCGCCAGGCCCCCGATGCTCAAATATAGTCCCATGTGAAACGGAAACGACCAGTACCACAGAGACCGGTTATCTTCGTAAAGGGCCTTTATGAAAAAGATCTCCGGCACCATGAACCGGTACTGGGCCATGTGATCTTTGTGCCTCTCCTTTTTCCAATGGTCTACCTCTTCGTAAAAAGATCCTCCCCATGCTTTACCCTCATGGGGAACCGGATAAAGTTCCCACCTCACGTGCATCGGCATGGCGGCATACTTAATAATTTTTGCCGCGAATCCTGCGACAAAAATCAAACCCGCCGCGTAAGTCAGCAGCCTTAGAATTGCATCCATATCTCGGCTCCTTGTGAATATATTGTGTGAAAAACTCGTTTATCAAAGGGGAGAAATCAACAACAGAATTATTATCATGATCATGCACATTATGCTAGATTTTTCACAAGAATGGTCTTCACTTTCTTTCTTACAATACCGTAATTTGTCTTGCTCGTTCCAAAAGTTTGTTTTAGGCACCCCAGTGGTTTCCCACGAACTGCATATCTTCTCATGAGAGGTGTTATGTAAATTGCAAAACCATTGGAAGGATTTTCTGGATGCCACAGGAATTGAATTAAGCTTTTGGTTCCTTACGTCAGTTGGTCAGGAAGTGCCTGGATCGAAGGTAGCGAGAAATTCTGGTTTCACAGAAATGAGGTGCCCAATTACAGATTAAGTCTCCCCAATATTGTCGGAGGTACATGGCAGATTCGGGACTGGGAGCAGAGGATTCCAGCAGGAAGGCAAGTCCGCTCAGGCGGGGGAGTTCAATATTCTCTTGCTGATTGTTCGTCCCTTTCGTTGTCCCATTCGGAATAGTAGTATTCATCTGATTCCTTGTGCTCTTCCTTGATGTCCGGCAGAGGATCGTCAGCATGTTCGGCCCTGAAGAATTTTGACACCCAATTCCGTCCCCAAGAATCTTCTTCTAGGAAAAAACGTAGCTCATTGATACCTTTGAGATTTAGTAACTCTGCCCATCCATCTTTTTCTTGCATGAGGGTCAATTCTTCGGCATTGCCGTCAGACCAGTCTATGAAATATGGCGAATGAGAACTCATGAGCACCTGTTTACCGGGATTAGCTACTGTAAAACGGTGCATGAGGCCATAAAGCACCCGAAGTCTGTTAGGGTTGAGGTAAGTTTCCGGTTCCTCAATGAAGAATATACGCGGTTGATCGGGCAAGTTGAAAAGAGTGCAAAGAGCTAAGAAAACAAGAAAACCATCAGAGAGTTGCGGGCCTACGAAATAGCCGGACTTTTTTTGCTCTTCCACACCGATTCCCACCTGATTTGCATCACCCAGATGGGGAGTGAATATTCTCTTAATTCCGGGAACACTTCGGGTGATTTCCTGAACGATACGCTGAAAATTTTCCGGGTGATTCCTTTCCAAGTGATGGATCACTGCTGCAAGGTTTTCTCCAGTATGGTCAAGGAGATAAGAATCTTGGATCTCGGACGGCTTCTTTATAAGGTCTGGGATGAATCGGTACCTCTTAATCTTGGATAAATACTGTGCCACAGCTCGGATTCTCTTTTCCGAATCGTTCCACGCGTGGCCTTTTCGCATTTGGGCCATTTTAGATTCTCTGGCCTTTACGTCCATGATTGTGAACAGAATCTCGCCTTGTACTTCGTTTAAGGTCTCTTCACGTATGAGGTATTCGTTGCGCCTTATTTCAGTAAAAATCAGGGTGTAATTGTAGTTAATGCCGTCAAGTTCCAAAGTAACTTCGAAATGGAGATCCAGTTCCTGTGGGCTAGGGTCAGACTTTTCACGTCGACTCAAGGTTTGGCGGAAAGTGAACGGGCCCGGGCCGAATGCGCTGCTGAAGGGTCCGGAGGCTAGGAAACTCATCATCAGTAGAAAGTTTCCGAGATTTGACTTGCCAGTTCCGTTAGGTCCAATAAATATGTTCAGAGGACGTACGTCGAATTCCACCTCCCGGAAGTTTTTGAAATTCTTAATGCGAATACTTTTGATCATCTCACGAGTCGTCCTTTCTTGATCCTGGAACAGAAGTTCCCATTGTCAGTCGGGCATTTCTCGTCATTCACAAAGAATAAAGGAATGCCCGCTGTAGACCACGAACTGCAAGATTCCACATTCGTTTTCTAATGCGATGTCCTTGAGATACAAAAGATCTTAAACACGAGACTGGGCCTCAACAGTAGCCGCCCAATCAATGGCCTCCTGGCCAAGAGGATTCTAAATTGGATAAGTCCCGGGCTGAGGCTGCCCGGAGCAACTACTAATAAAGCGGGGACTTCATCCCCTATGAAAATTCACCGCCTGAAAAATGCGAAAAATTATCAACACGGATAATGGTCAACTCATTTTTCGTCCAGGCGAGATGAAATCCAGGTCATCATTGATCTGAGTTCCTCTCCCACCTTTTCGATTGGATGTTCTGCCCCCAGCCTCTCCAGAGCCTTGAAAACGGGACGACCTGCAGTGTTCTCCAAGATCCATTCCCTAGCAAATTCCCCGGAACGGATCTCTCCCAAAATCCTTTTCATTTCAGCCCTTGTCCGATCGTCCACAATTCGTGGGCCTCTCGTCATATCACCATATTCGGCAGTATTGCTCACAGAATAGCGCATACGTCCTATACCGCCTTCATAAATGAGATCCACGATGAGTTTTAGTTCATGAAGGCACTCGAAGTAGGCGATTTCAGGCTGATATCCTGCTTCTACCAGGGTCTCGAATCCAGCCTGGATCAGAGAGGTCACCCCTCCGCAAAGTACAGCCTGCTCACCGAAAAGGTCCGTTTCAGTCTCTTCCGCAAAGGACGTTTCTATAACACCAGCTCTTGTGGCGCCAAGTGCATAAGCGTAGGCCAAGCCAATTTTTCTGCACTGCCCACCGGCATCTCTGTAAACCGCCAACAATGCGGGGACCCCAAAGCCCTCCTTATACATCCGCCGGACGAGATGTCCGGGGCCTTTGGGAGCAACCATAAAAACATCGGTATGCTCTCTAGGCTCTATCTGACCGAAATGCATATTAAAACCATGGGCAAAGGCAAGTATTTTTCCCGGCCCCATGGCTGGTTCAATTTTTTCTCTGTAAAGAGTTGCCTGTAGCTCGTCCGGAACAAGTACCATAACCACATCTGCTGCTTGAACAGCTTCATCTACCTGGAGAACTTCCAGGCCATCTTCAGTAACTTTGTTCCACCGACTGCTCTCACGCTTCAGTCCTACTACTACCCGGACCCCCGAGTCCTTTAGGTTCAAAGCATGGGCATGGCCTTGACTTCCGTAACCTATTACGGCAACAATTTTTCCCTCTAGGACTGCGGGATCCGCGTCCCGGTCATACAATATTTTAGCCAAATTTCTTCTCCGAAAAGGATAATAATGCGGTACATCAGTCGCGAGAGAGATAGTATCAAAAACAACCCTCCGATTCAAGGTAGAGAAAGGTCTACCAAATGTTTTTTCTCAGCCTACCTCGACACAGATTTGAAATTATGTCGTAACAATCTATAATTGATGGATAATTCATGATAGCGTGAGCAAAAGTTCGAAAAGTAAGAAGCATTCATTTGCCAAGAAAAAACTTATCCCATCGGTAAGTCGACTCGAGGACGAGTCAAGACATTCATCCTCGCATTGGCTTACAACCAAGTTCTGTTTTAAGAGTCTTGAGTTTTTTGTCTCTCTTCCTTGAAAACATGCCTGGGGGGTTCAATGAGAACAGTGGTATCCTGAGGAACCGATG
>CAIXMD010000031.1 GCA_903920415.1 uncultured Desulfomonile sp. | reverse complement strand
GCGGAGGAAAGACCAATATTACTGGACTCGGATTTCACATGTTCACCGCCTTCAACCATTTCATCAATCCTTATCCTGATACTGACGCTTCGTGGCCCAGTGCCAGCGGATATGCGTACACCGCCTCGTCAATGAAGGGGTTTGATTCCCTTGTCGTGAAAGGAATTTCTGAACATCTCAGTGGTTTGGTGGATGTGGAGAATTCCTTGGTTCTCGATCGCATAAAATTTTTCTGGAAAGACGGAATTGATGCGTGGAACACTAATTTCGAGCAGGATCTCAGTGGAACCAAGTTCGCGCCGTGGAATGTACTTGCCCGCTTCTACCATACCAATCTTCTGTGTAACCACTATGAACCTCTGGAAGTGCGAGGGCCAAACGAGCATATAGTCGGTTTACAGCTTCTCGGCCCATTAGTTCATGCAGCGTCCGATGCCTGTTCGGTCCAACACGTTCGTTCGAGCCTGGGCTTCGGGCATTCCGTGTGGGAGAATTACCTGAAATCAAAAGTTTATAACAGACAGATAAATGTAAACGCCAAGCTCGTAAGCCAATTTCTGTCTGAGGAGCCCTTCGAGCCGTCTCCAATAGTTTCCGAAGGTCCTCTGGAAGGTCGATTCGATGTGGGAGTTTTTATATATATGTTGGCCGCTAGGACGGCTGATCGGCTCCAAGAGTCTACATCCCAAACCTGGAGTCAATTGTGGAAGGAGGGCGACAAATTCTGGCGGAACTATCTTTTGGGTTCAACCATGAGGGATGATGCACATTATCTCTATAACATGGCCGTGGCCGGTACGGTTCACGTTATAGTGAAGAGTTATGAAGATATGGTCAACCAGGGGATATTATTACCTGAAAGTGGATTGTTACACCGGGAAAAGATGCCTGACCTCCCTCGGATTCAACACGATATTCCCCAACTGCCTACGAAAAAAACCATTGACGGGCTTCCATCAGAGGAAGTCATGCCTGTGCCTTTTTCCAATGCAAGAGACCTGCTGGGTTTTGACCCTATCGGAAGGAGTAACATCCAGCACCTGGTAAGTAATGTTTCGGAACTCCTTTCCAAGATAACTCATGAGAAATTGGATACCGGGAGGATAAAGCGCGTCTTCAAAGATATCGAAAAAGAATTGATAGAACAGTATGTCAGGATGGCAGATAGGGTGGGCGAGGGGTTTTGTCCTCTCAGGGCCGTAGAAAAACTTCCGCTTGACTCGGACTTGAGTGCCCATTTTGGAACTGGTACCTTTCGAATGCCTTCTTCCGACGAGTGTGACGACCCCCGTTCGCTGGCCCAGTACATTGATCTCTCAGACGCTCATGCTTACAAGGCCAATAAACTTCAACTTACACAGCTTGTGGCGGGGCTGAAGTTCTACCGTATGAAATTTGAACAACAAGAGGGGGTAGTGTCGAGAATCGACAAGATCACTTCCGGCCTCGAACAGCTTAGAGATGTTGGCCAACATGATGCCGCAGCAGAGGCTTTTGATCTAGTCACCCCAGTCGCTATGAAATCGAGGGTTGGAGGCCCAAGAGAAGCTTCGTTGGCGGGTTCCAAGGCACGTAACCTATTCTCAGCTTTTCAGGAATGGATAGCCCCTCTGTTCCAAGTCCCTGTGGCTGCTCTGGCAACGGTAGCGGCAGCAGCGTTACTCGTCGTGGTCATGTTTCCCCGTGGTGTACCTGAACCAGTGATGGGCTTGAGTTCAGAGAAGTGGGACAAACCTCAACTAATGCTGATGGCTCCGAAATCTTTGCCCCTCAAAGCCGAATCGGCTCCTGAAACCCCAAAACTGAGAATGGCAATGATCATTAACTTCAAGAACTTCAAAGAACCCATAAACCAGGAAACAGTCGATTCTTCATACCGTGCAATAAAACCCACCGCGGCCATGGAGAGGGAGTACGACATTCTCAGCCCTTACAAGTTTAAGGAAGCAGTCGACCAGGGTGAGATCAGCACGCATAACCTCCAAGAGACGATGGACGGCCTGGTGAAACTTGGAGTCTCAAGGGCCCTTGTACTTACCGTGACTGCCAAGGGGGATCTGTTCGAGGTGGAAACCGACCTCAAGAATCTTGAGACCGGCCAAACCCTCAACGTAATAACGAAAAATGATATTTCGAGAGATGATCTTCCATCAGTGATGAGGAAGTCAATTCAGGAGCAGTTCGCTCCAGAATAGTTCCTAGGCTAAGTTTTTTTAGGCGGCACAACAACAGGTACAATTGAGGCTCTGAGTTCAATTTCCACTGGGGTGGTTCCATAATACGTTCCATCAATCTGGACCGGCACTGGTTCAGATGATTCTATCCGTACCCTTGTTCCTCTAAGGCGAGTTATTCCTGGTACCGTCCACGTCAGGCGAGTCAGACCGGCAACGGCATACATAAACAAATGGGGAATCGTGTTCTTGCGAAAGAGGCAAATGTCAAATTGGCCTGAATCCAACCTGGCCGCGTCTGAAAAAACAAAAATCCCTCCGTATTTCCTTACTTTCATTATCATTACCGTGCCTCCCGGCAGTTTCCTCCCCCCATCAATCGACACATCCAGGTTGTTCGGAAGCCTGTGGCCGAGGCTCTTAAGGATCGGGACGGCATAACCAAAGTATCCGGAACTTCTCTTCGGTCCATCATGAATAATCTTTGTTACCAAAGCGTCAAAACCGGCACTGACTTGAAGCAAGAACCGGTGACTTCCCACGAGACCCATGTCCACCTTTGTAACAGTGCCGCTTTCGACAACGGCGGCAAACGGTTCTGGGCGACTAGGCAAGCACAGGTGACGAGCTAGTTGGTTCGCGGTGCCCGTCGGCATGTGAAGAATGGGAATCTGGGACGGATCTGGCAAACCGTTCAGAACCTCGTTTACAGTGCCATCTCCACCCGCAATTACGACCCTGTTCACATTTTCACGAATCGTTCCGGCTCTGTCGAATGCGTCTCCCGGCTTTCCGGTGAAAAAGACCTCGACCTTGTGGCCTCTTGATTCCAATATCCGTACCAGTTCTTGTACTCGCTGAACGGTCTTGCCTGTCCCTGCCACTGGGTTACCGATTATCATCACATCCATATTGAAGCCTCATCCGTGGGAGACATTTTCGAGAAGCGTAGAGTAATTAATCGATCTTTAGCAAGAAACTTTCTTCAAGTAACGTGAAATTGTCAGAAACTCTTATCGGCTGTCAGGTCCATGACCAGTCTGGGTCCCGATCTCTTTCAAACGCGTGGCCATTTGGACCCTTTCTTCCTCGACCAAGCACTGCCTCGCCGGTTTGGGATTGCGCGAAATGCAGGCTTCCCATAGCATGGTCTTCTTTTTTCGATCCACTGATGCCCTTGTCCACTCTTCCCCCCAAAACCTTTTTACAAATAGGCCACACATAATAATGATGGAAAATGCCATGGCCCACCATATGCCTTCGGCTCCTGAGTTGATATAATAAATGACGAACAGTATGAGCGGTATCCTCAGGAACCACATGCCGGTGAAAATAATTCTCATGCTCGCGTAAGTGTCTCCAGCTCCCTGTAAAGCCCCGGCCAAGCAAATGCCAACAGCCAGGAAGGGCATCCCGATCATATTAATTCTCAGGTAACGTGTCATTTCTACCAGGACAGAGTAATCTTCGGTCAGCCACCCTGACAGAACAGGGGCGAATAAAAAAATGACGGCTGATGGAATAAGAATGATGAGCAAACATAGGACAGCAGAAGCTTTAGCCCCGGACCGAGCCCCAGAGATGTCTCCTGCCCCGATTCGACTGCCGGTAAGTACGGCTGACGCCATATTAAGAGCGAAAATAGGGAGGAAGACTATGGCCTCTATTCTTATGCCGGCCGTCATGGCAGCGAGTGCGGTGATCTCACCCCCCTGAATCTGTCCCACCAAAAAATAGACTACGAGGGTTCCTACATTCCATGCTGTTTGCTGAAGAACGGTTGGAATCCCGATTTTGAGAAGGTTCATGATACAGGGAGATATCGGACTTATAAGCGACCTCCCCGTGATTCGGGCTGCACCTTGGAAAACGTAAACGAGGTTGAGCACCATTCCCAGAGTGGTTCCGATTGCGGTGGCCCAGGCAATACCAAGGTATCCAAGGGCTGGGATAGGGCCCCATCCAAAACCCAGAACAAGATCTCCGACCACGTTGATTAATGACGCTAAGAAGCTGTTTATCATAGCGATCCGCACACGACCTGAAGCCCGGAGAACTCCGCCGGTTATTATCATCACGTAGGTCGGCAAAAGAACCAGTGAAAAAATCCTTATAAAATTTTCTGCTATCTCCTGGATTTCTGGAGGCATGCCGGCCAGTCGCACTATGGCGTCAGGGTATAGTTCAGAGAACACTGTAAGCAAGCCTGCAACCGCAATTCCTATGAGGAGAGAATTTGCGGTGATGTTGCTTACCCCTTCGCAAGACTTCGCTCCGTAGGCCTGGGACACCATGGAAACAGTTCCGACGGTAATTCCATTGGCTAGAATCACGAGGGTCCAATAGAGTTGTCCCACGTAACCGACCGCGGCAAGTACGTTGGTTCCCATGTAACCTGCTACGTAAACGTCAGCCAGCCCTATGGAGAACTGAAAAAACATAATCAGAATCATGGGCCAGCCTAGAGACCAGGATTCCCAAAGAAAATTGCGAAGTTCTTTGTCAGTGAACTTGAGGTCCATGATTTGGATACTCAACCCTTGTTCCGTTTTTTCAACAGCGTCGTTCGCAAAAAAAGTGTCCCGCAACACATCAGCAGCGATGGTCCACACAAATTAAACAAATTG
>CAIXMD010000030.1 GCA_903920415.1 uncultured Desulfomonile sp. | reverse complement strand
GAGACCTAGTATGGGATCTGTTATATCCCTGGCCATGGTGACTCCGAACCAGAACCCTATAAAAATAACCAGTAGAGCTACAATCAAGAGGATCAGGATGTAAATGGTCTTTACAGGACCCCTCATCCTTTTCGCCTCCTGGTAGTCGCCAAATGCGTTTGATATAGCTAACAATCTGCCGGCAAGGGACGTTGGTATGAAATAATCAGTCACAAGCGCGGCATCAAATGAGTCGCTGTCCGGACTCTTCAGAGGGGCAATTCCACGAATGAGGTCGCTCCCCCCATCTAGTGGTATTATCTGTGATGTTTTTTCCCCTTGAAAGGCAATCTTGAGAAAACTGGGAAGGGGAGGGGGAATGGTGACTTCGTCCATCACCGGATCTTTGTTAAGAAAAGGAGTCGAGCCGTCACGGAAATAGATCTGGATGGAGTTGAGCCCTTCCGAGGCTCTAGCAGATTCCATGGTCACTTTGAGGGCATCGCGCTTCGACGGATTCAATAGCGATCGAGAATCGATCAAAGCAGCTAACCGGGCTCCGCTAGCAAGGGTTTTCTCGGACGCATTCAGATAATAGGCTTGGGCGACAACCAGGGAAGACTGTAAAGATTCTTCGACCTGGGTTTTAAACCAACTCTCAATTGTGGTGTGGAGCACTCCGGCACTTGCAATGAACAATACCACGGTAGGAATCAAGGTCAAAGCCACAAAGGCAAGTGTCAAGCGAGTTTTGAGATTGGAGCCGAGAAGCTTGCGCCGACGCTCGAAGACAAGTTTGAAGAGATTGCGAATAAGAAAGAAAATCATAAGGATCAAAAGGAGGGTCACGACAGTCAAGAGCGCAAAAAGCAACAGGTGGCCGGCAAAGGGGATGTCTTCGGCGGAGCGGGCTATCTGAGACTCTGCGAGGAAAATTATCCCTATCAGCAAAGCCGCGGCGGAGGCTATAAGCAGCTCCCTTCGCCTCTTCTTATCCTCTTGGTCTATGGTCAGGAACTTTTTCAATCGTCTATTTCCGTCATTGCTTCTAATTGGCCGTCGTCAAAACCAAAATGATGTCCCAGTTCGTGAACAAGTACTTCTTTAATGGCAATTGAAAGATTGTGTGTGCCTCCGGCAGCACGCATAATGGGGCGTCGATAGAGGAATATCCTTTCAGGAAGAAGACCGACCATGAAGAAGCTCTGCTCCGTTAGAGGGATTCCTACGTACAGGCCAAGCAAGCCCCATTTAGATTCGACTCCGACTGAGCGAATGGTTTCAGGATCTGCAAAATCCTTCACCAGGACCTCCACGTTCTGCATTTTGTCGCGAAACTCCTGTGGAAGTTGTTCTAAAGCTTCAGCCACCTTTCCATCAAACAGGTCCTTTAGCATCACGGTCCCTGGTTTTCTCAGTCTATCAGCGACTTGACAGACTGTTCCGCTTGCGCGCATACACGAAGCTGTAACAGAAGAAGAAAAAAAAAGGAAGGCTAGGCTCGGCCCCTTGGGAAAGCAGATATTGATAGTAGGACTGGGAAACCCGGGGAATGCTTATTCAGGACACCGTCATAACCTGGGGTTCATGGTGGTTGATAATATTGCCGATTCGCAGCGGCTATCCTGGACGGTAAACCGTGAGAAAACCCTTGTCTGCAAGGCACCTATAGACAGTAGAGACACCATTCTGGCAAAACCTCAGACTTACATGAATTTGAGCGGCAAGGCCGTGTGGCCGCTCATCAGTAGGCTCAATGCAGATCCTGCGGAGATGATTGTGGTCCACGACGACCTGGATCTGGCCCGCGGAACTGTACGGATAAAAGTCGGAGGCGGTGATGGAGGACACAAGGGAATCCGTTCAATTGCAGATTGTTTAAGATTCCGTGATTTTATCCGGGTACGACTCGGCATAGGGAGGCCACCGGAGGGTGTTTCTCCTGAAGAGTTCGTTCTGAAAAAGTTCTCCCCGGACGAAGCAGGTGTGGTAAGACACCTCATAATTACCGGGGTGTCTGCTATAAGCCTGTTGGTAGCACACGGGGCAGAACATACCAGAAACATTATCCATTCGGTAAAGCTGCCTTCAGTTTCGGTCGAAGGGAGCCATTGATACCCGGTTTTTATCTTGCTAATTGCTTCAGGTTATAATATTTTTACAAGTCTTTAGACAGACGCTACTATCTGCTAGGGGGTTAAGGGATGAACGATACGTTGGTGAGTGAGGACAATGCTCCGTTCCGCAAGTTGATCCGCCCGGTGGTGAAGGCCCTTAGGACGGCTTTTATTCAAGGGACCACCGTGGTGAAGCTTATGCCTTCGGAAAGAGCGATCCAACTTTACTATAAGTACAGGCGCAAGAGCTACGACCTGCAATGGTCCATGGACCCAGGCTATAGAAAGGGGCTTAGACGACTTGTGGATTTGGCCGTTGAAGAGACCGACATGGTCCTTGACGTAGGCTGTGGTACGGGATCCGCTACGTTGCTGGCTGCGGCGAGGTGCAAGGAAGTGGTTGGTATTGACCTGTCTCCTGATATGATCGAACTGGCCGAGGAAAAGGTTAATAAGAAGTGTATCGGGAATTGTCGACTGATCGCAACTTCGGTGGAAGATTATCGACCGGATAACTCTTTCGACAAGGTTATCAGCTCCTTCATGATTCCACACGTCAAGCCGGGTCTGAGGCCCTCGATTTATTCCTGTATGTACAATTTCTTAAGCCCGGGGGGGACTGTCGGGCTGTTCGGTTCCCGTGGTGAAGTTTGCGACGTGTACGAGACTCGCGACGAGATTAAAGATAATCTTACGAGGGCAGGGTTTGAGGACATCGTACTCTATGATGTCTATGACATTTACCGCATTGCAGTCGCCAAGCGTCCCAGGTGACTCTGCACATACACCAATTACCAAGGTGTCCAAAATAATGAGCCTCCGGAAAAAATTCGGTTGGAGGCTCATTAGTTTTTTCCAGTATAGTTAGAAATCTGGTGTAAGTACGATTCGCTTAGTCAAACCGCCGCTGTGGGCTTCTTTGAATGCCTGCTGAATTTGGGACATCGGGCGCGTCTCCAATAACGGATCAATGTCAATCTTGCCCGATTGAACCATCTCCAGAACCTTTGGGTAGTAACAGGGCAAGCATCCCCACGATCCAATAATGTCGGCATCGAAGGCCATGAGACGTGACATACTGTAAGAATTCTTCTGCATGCCGAACCCTACGACTACCAGCTTGCCTATGAAGCCGAGAAGCCCGAGGGCGATGTCCTGGGCTGCCCCCACACCGGTGCATTCAAAAATCTTCCATCCCACATTGTGCTTAGCCCCGGCTTGCTTGGCTATGGCTCTGAATTCCTCCTGGATCGCCTTGAAATCCTTGTCTTT
>CAIXMD010000029.1 GCA_903920415.1 uncultured Desulfomonile sp. | reverse complement strand
TTTATCTCTCTGACGCGTTGAAACTCAAGGCGGATCTTAAGAATTCAGCTCTTAGGCTCATTCCCAAATGCGGACACTCCCCGCACGAAGAAATGCCCCTGGAAACTGCGGAAATATTGTCCGAATTCATAGGGGTGCGTCTGGATGTGAAACCTGAGGAGATTCCACAGGACGCAATTCAGGCCCGGAAAATCAAGATGAGGCGGCTTGTCGACCATTGGAGCGTCGGCATGTTTTTCATGATTATAATCATAAAACTGCTGCAGTTTCTCAAAACAATAGGGTTCAAGGCGAAAGAAACCGGATGGCGCAAGGTCACGGGCATCTTCATGCGCAAGGAACATTCAAAATTCCTCCTCGCGAGTTTCAGGATAAAATATGCCGGGGAAAACAGTCCGCCCGAAAACATCGCGGCCGCTAAAAAAATCCTGATTGCGAGGCTTGCCGATTTCATCCGAAAAAACCCGGCCTGCCATTGGACGCTTGACTGGGGATTCTTCATGGCCAGAAGAAAGAGATTGCTTTTCACCGATCTCGTTGAGGTGAAAATAAGCGGCGAAGGGCGGATGCTGAAACTCGTGCCTTACTTCGACAGCAGGAGTCAGGAATTCCCCCTGCTCAAAGATGAGGCGAAGGAGGGGCTTCTTGCCGAGATGATCAAAATCTATAATGAGACAGGAAACACTTCCGACAGGCTGCGCTCATGGATTATTTACAAGCGGCTGCGGCGCTGGGCCCGCAGGATGAAAGGACTTTCATTTTCAGGGCACCATGAACTGCGAACCCTTATCGAAAGATTAATGAACAGCTCCTTTATCCAGTTTGACACCCTTACCGACGATCCCTGCAAATTCACACGCTGCAGGATGGCCACCCCCGACATGAGAAGGTGCAGCCATCCCGGATTCGGACTCCTCAACATCGTGTGCCGTTTCACATCCGACTATTCTGAAAGCGACCTGTGGTTCCAATACCATCACGTGTCGGTCGACGGGATGCCTATGCAGGAGATGCTTCAGGATCTGAAAAAGGAATGGGGAGCGGCGGGCCCAGTCAAATATCCGGCCCTTTCAAGCAGCGCCGCAAAGCCGGAATCCCTTTATCACGGGCACAACCTGTTCCGCGCCAGGATTTACGTCTCCTTCGAACGCTTCCTCAAATTCAGGAAACACCTCAACGAGAAGTATTATGTGGAAATGGGGGGGCCGGCAACAGTCTCAAGCATGATAATCTGGGGGTTGGCCCAGCAGAACTATTTCCGTGAACGGAAATTCGTTTCCCCGGTCGACAATTCCCTGATCATGGATCCTTCAACAGCTCCGGCAATAATCACTATTATCATGCAGGAAATCTTCAAAGTATCGACCACTGAGGCAATGAAGCCTTTCCAGCTCAGCTTTCTTCTGATCACCCCCAGGACTACAGCAAAAAACGCCCCTGCAGCGCCGGCCTCGGTAGGGGTATAGGCGCCTGAATACAGGCCGCCCATGATCAAGGTAAAGAGAACAATCATCTCCGACGCGCCGGGAATTGCCTTTATCTTAGCAACCATGCTGGTCCTGTCTCCGGGGGGACCCCACTCAGGCTTCACGACGCACATTACATATATGGTGATGCAGAAAAGAAAGGTCATGATTAAGCCGGGGATCGTGCTGCCCCAGAAAAGTTTTCCGATGGATTGCTCGGTATATATCCCGTAAACCATCAGGACCACACTAGGTGGTATGACCACACCGAGGGTGGACCCGCAGGCTACGGCTGAGGTGCTGAGAATGGGATCGTATCCGTATTTTCTCATCTGTGGGAGCGCCACGGAGGTCATCGTTGCAGCAGTGGCAGTGTTCGAACCACATATTGCGGCAAAACCCGCACACGCCATGACCGTGGCCATTGCCAAGCCGCCTCTCACTCGCCCCATCCACGTATTGGCGGTCTTGTAAAGACTTTCGTTCACCCCCGAATAAAAGCAGATCTGCCCCATCAGTATGAACATGGGTATAACGGTGAGGCCATAGTTGGCAAACGTCTCCCAAATCTCCGTCCCGAGCGTCGAAAGAGCCGCTTCAGATGATAATACGTACCATATACCGCCAAGGCCCACCATCCCCATGGCAAATCCTACGGGCATCTCCAATAAAAACATCAGCAACAGAAGTGCTATGATTCCTATTAAACCGGTCATTTATTTTCCTCCCGCAATGGGGCGACCAGGGAAAGCAAGTCCACAAGTAGAGTCAAGGCCAGGAGCCCGCAGGAAAAAGCTACAGCGAAGGCGAACGGGTAAAAGGGCATGCGAGTGGTTTCGGAGAGTTCCCCGGTATGCCACAAGTTCGCCGCATGCTGGGCAACCTTCAACGAAGCTAGAGAGAAAAATACGATACTCAGGACCAGGTTTAATCCTACGATGACTCGTCGCACACCTGGGGGAAATCGATTTGACAGAATATCTACAGCGATGTGACTTTTCTTCAGTTGTGCATAGCCAAGCGGCAACGCCACAGTGATTGCCCCCAGGTAAGACACCAGTTCATAGGCTGGGGAGAGCGGTGTCCCGTAGAGCCGCATAAACATATTGACGCAGGCTATACTTGTCATGAGCACCAGCGCTATTCCCCCAATGCCTGTGAAGAAGGTATTCAGCCACTCGGTAAGTTTAGTAAGGCCTCTCATGTCTTTACCTCTTCCCTGTTAAACGCAAATAGTTGTCCGGAATAAAACAGGAATCAGTTGACTTGCGAACCGATGAACTCTCAACCGTAACAACTATACTCGTTGCCAAAATTAATGTCGCATTATCTTTCTAAATCATTCCTGGGCTTCCGATGCGTTTTCAACAGCTTGTGAGATTGCATCGATCCAGGGCTGGATTTTGGGGTTCCCACTCAGGATGCGCCTGACTTCCCTGTGCTGGTACACTGTGCCCATGACCACCATGTCCGTTACGGCACCGTCCTCTTCGTAGTACGCTTGATGGCTGATTGCCGCTTCCGCACCAATGTCATTATACACAGTCTTTATGAAACGCGCCTCTACACCGGGAACTTGCCTCATCAGCACATTTATGTGGACGGCACGGCTCGCCATCATCTTGCTGTTGTTAGACCCCAGGGCATCAATAATTTCCGTTGCCTTTGCAATGGAACTCAACACTATCTTATCGGCCTTCATCCCAGCCTCCGACAGAAACTGACTCAAGAACTAAGTCCCCCTGCGTTCAATCCGGAAAGTATCTCCTCTGTGGCCAGTCACAGTACTACCTGTTTTCATATGGATGTCGGTTTCGAGCCGGTCAGTTATCGGTCATGATGAAGTCATCATATTCTATTTCAAAACGCAGCTTATGTTTTGCTTCCTCCTGAGCAAGCGCCAGGAAAGCTGCTTGGAGATTCTCGTCATCGATAGCAGCAGCGAGATCAGTGTACATTTTGAAGGCCTTTTTTTCTTTTTTCATGGCAAGCACCAATGCCTCCTGGTAGTCCATGCCTGGGCCGGTTTCAACGTCTACCAGGTAGTCTGAGATCTTGAGATCCAAAACTTTCCTTTCCGCAGGAATCAGGCGCTTACCGGCCTTAATGTCCAAGAGTTTCCGCTTGTGCCCCATCTCTTCTTTGGCAAAATCTTTGAAGATTTTGCTCATCCAGGGCCTGTCCATGCGGTCGGACAATCCTGTGTAGAACTCAAACGCCTGTTCTTCCTGTCCAATGGCGAAATCGAGAATTTCATCTGCTGATTTCCACTGCTGCATATCACCACCTCCGTTTATTCGGTTACATGCCGGTCCATTAGTACTGCAATGTCAGGAGCAGTACTGGATGGCAATCAATCTGCCTTATCAGCGCTTCCAACAATGTCACGTCAATTTTTTCACCGCTTCAAGAGCTGCGTCGTAATCAGGCTCTTTTGCGATCTCATCGACCAGTTCCACATAACGGACTATGCCGTCTCGGTCAACCACGAATACAGCCCTGGCCAGCAGACGAAGCTCTTTGAGCAGGACGCCATAAGCAGTTCCGAACGAGGCATCTCGGTGGTCGGAAAGAGTCTGCACTCCAGTGATACCCGCGGTCCCACACCAGCGTGCCTGGGCAAATGGGAGATCCATGCTTATCGTGAGTATCGCAACATTCGGGCCCAGATCGGCTGCCTCTTGGTTAAATCTCCGGGTGGACATGTCACATATTGGCGTGTCAAGAGAGGGTACCGAAGAAATAATACAGACTTTTCCCCGAAAAGATGAAAATTTAACCGGTTTTAGATCGTTGGCTACCACGGTGAACTCCGGCGCGGCATTGCCTACTTTAACTTCCTCTCCTAAAAGCACCAGTGGATTCCCTTTCATCGTAACAAGACCGGCTCGCTCTTTCATAATAGTGATCCTTTCTGAGTATAAATAGTGGGCGAAATGCCGTCAATAAGCCTCTTCTGAGGCCAAGTATTCATCGGTGATCTTTTCCTTGAACATGTGGTAAACCCACCCCTGGTAAACAATGACGATGGGCACAAAAATAAGCACAACTACCAGCATGATCTTAAGAGTCATGGGACTGGAGCACGAGTTAAAGGCTGTGAGGCTGTATGCCTTATTCAAGCTTGACGGATAGAGGTTGGGATAGAGTCCTACCACGCCGAACATTACAGCACTCATAATTGTGACACTTGATGCGAACCACGATTTCCACCAGGCCGCTTTCGCCATGAAAATTCTCGTAATAACCAGAGCCGCAACTGTGATCAGCGGTATTATAAAAAGTATCGGATTGCTCAGGTAATTCTGATACAGGGAAGTCGCGTACCACGTGAATACGAGAAATGCTACAGCCACACAAAGCAGGACTACCCACAGCAAAGAAGCAGTCGCAGCCGCCCTCCGGTAAAGAGGGCCTTCTGCTTTTATGGCAAGCCACAATGAACCGTGTAGCAAGAACATGGCCACAAACAGAACTCCTCCCAAGATTCCATAGGGGTTGAGCAATGTTAACAGATTTCCCTGAAAAATATGGTCCTTATCAAAAGGTATACCTTGGAAAATATTCGCAAAAGCTACGCCAAAAAGAAGCGCAGGCAAGAAACTGCCAACAAATAAACACGTGTCCCAGAGTTTTCTCCAGCCCGTGCTATCGATTTTCCCTCTAAATTCGAAGGAGACTGCACGAATTATCAATGCAAAAAGAATCAGCAGTAACGGAGTATATAATGTACTAAACATCACCGCATATGTTGTTGGGAATGCAGCAAATGTGACCCCGCCCGCGGTAATCAGCCAGACCTCGTTTCCGTCCCAAAACGGACCCATCGCGTTGTAAAAGACCCGAGTCTCTTTATCGTCCCGGGCCAAAAATGGCGTGAGCATCCCTAGGCCGAAATCATATCCGTCCAGCATAAAATAAACAGCCCACAGTATCCCCCATAATATGAACCAAATGGTTTCGAGCATATCTTAGACCACCTTTCCTTAATGATGGGACCGGACCAAGAGTTCAATCCGGTCTCAAACGGGAGCGCCGCGCTCTCCAATCCCTATGCTGCTAGGGATTTGCATTCTCCAGCGCCCACGATTGACGCCTCGAAAGAAATCTATCAGACCGGCTCTGGGCCCTTGCGGGCGTTTTTTGCCATTAACATGAAAGCAACAAATCCCAGTAACGAGTAGAGGATGATGAACGCGAGGAGGGACACCGCCACCTGAGATCCTTGGATGGGGGAATGCCCCGCTGATGTTTTCATGACATGATAGACAATCCAAGGCTGCCGCCCGACTTCCGTCACAATCCATCCCAGGAGGCCCGCGAGGTAAGGAAGCGGGATCGCATACATCATGATCCTCAGATACTTCGGACTGTCTTCCAGTCTGTTTCTCTTAAAGAGTCCTATTGCCGTGAGCACTATGAAAAGGAAGCCCAAACCCACCATTAATCTAAACGAGGCAAATACCAGGGTGACAGGTGGCCTGTCCTCTACGGGCCACGTCTTGAGCCCCTTCACTTCGGCATTCCAGTCACCATACACCAGGCGACTCAAGAACTTTGGAATCTGAAACATCTCGACAATGTTCCGCTGATTGGCCTCATCAGGAATTATCAGCAATGAGAAAGGCGCTCCCTTTTGGGTTTCCCACTGAGCCTCGGCGGCGGCTAACTTCTCCGGCTGGAATCTAGCCTCTACAATCTTGATGGCATCTGCGATAATTGTATAGATATATTTACCATCTGTTTTGGCCACATCTGCCTCATC
>CAIXMD010000028.1 GCA_903920415.1 uncultured Desulfomonile sp. | reverse complement strand
TGCCGCCATTCTGGTACCTGGAGTTTCTCGCATCTTGCCACCTCAGCGCGAGACGATATGAAGAGGCCCTTTCGGCGCTCAAAAGGGCCGTGAAAATAGATAGTGAGAGCCCTCTCGTTTACCTTACGCTCGCAGTTACGTACGGCTTCCTGGATCGACAAATAGAAGCCGAAGCCGCAGCAAAACAATTCATGAGGCTCAATCCCGCGTTCTCACTTGAACAGTTCGCGAAAAGATTGCCGTACAAGAATCCGGATGACGTGAAGAGAATCGTAGCGGCATTGAACAAACTAGGTGTGGAATAGTTGGAAGGATTTGATTGACAGATGGGTAATCACGTAGTCTATAGAGCGGAGTAACCCTCTCTGGCACAGCACAAACATAGCTGCGATGTCACGTAGTGTGTTCCCTTTTTATCTCACATTCAGCACCAATAGGGACGATTTTGTGTTAATTTTTTCACTCGTTTTTTTTTCACCACCATTTGCCAGCCTGAGGTTTGGGTAAAGACTTGGGGTGAAACTTCAAGGATCAGACATCACGGTAAATCGCGATTTTTCTCAAGAAAAAGAGGTCACGCCAGCATGGGCCTCTGGAAGGTCGTATTTTGGCACAGGCGACACGTGAAAGAACAGTTTGACGTTTAAATGACCGATCAACCTGACGCCTTTTTGATTCAGAAGATAGCACAAACGTTGAGTTGCTTCTCGATGTTTTCTGTTTTGTATCCAGTCCAGGATCACAATCAGCGTTTCGCCGACGAGTTTAACATATCCGGATCGAGTGGTAATCATGTCCAGGACTTGCTTGACGTCTCGATGATCATCATAGCAGGTTCGGAAAATGTCCACGAGGGCTTCCCGTGAATGAAACGCCATGAACTGCATGAGGTCGTAGAGCTTTTTCTTTTCCAGGTCGCAGCGACTCATAGGCTTTCCCTTGAGAAGCTCCACGATAGGGATCTTGTCCGGAAGAGTTGTCATTTTCTGTTCAAAATTGACAATGTCGGTCTGACTTTGGTCTATTGCAGTGCGCAGATCGGATAGTTTTTTCTCAAGACGCCTGTCCTGACGCTGATGTAATTTGGCTTCGACTACAAGTACCGCGGTTTGATGTTCTTGCAACTCCTGTTTAAGGGTCTTGATCGCCTTTTTTATCAGGAAGATATCAGGATTTTCAACCAGGGGCTGTTTCTCAAGTTCCTCAATGTCATACCCAGGATGATAGTTCAGGTTAAATCGGGCCGTCATCTCCTTGAAGAAATTCTCCGAGTCGCCCCAGCGTTGAAGCATGTAATAGCCAATGCTATATGCGGGCCTGGTGAAATCGCTTGTGTAGATCCCGAGCCGTTTACCTGTGTCCACATCTTTGAGTACTACCAATCGTAGCTCTATGGAGGTTGGCTTGTCTCGCTTGTCCCGTTGGGCTGTTTGTACGGACTCACTGACCGTGCGGCGCTGTTCAGCCACGAGGTATTTGTCACCATTACAGATCAGTCCCGTACAAAAAGAGTCTTCAGCAATCCGCTCAAGAGATGCCTCAGTCACATACTTGGCCCAAGTCACAAAGTCCGACTGACAACTCAACTCGTGAAAGAAATGGATGCCATAACCGCCCCGATCAAACACCAACAAGGGTCGTGCAATACCCCAATTCCCGAGCATGGTCGCGCATCGAGAGATAATCGGTCGGAAATCGATCTCATTGGATTCGGTAATAAAGAAAAGCGGCCTGCCTTTAAGATCCGATACCGCATAGAGTTCGTTGCCTCTCATAGCCAAGCGTCGGACCGTATAGTACCCTTTGGCAATAACGTTCAGGCCATAGTAAGGCAAGAAGTGGCCGTCAATAAAGAAAACTTCTCGGTCGATCCGAGACTGCTCAAGAAGGCGCCTGGCAAATCCGTCAATAAGCGTACTGCTAAGGTAATGATTGGCCATCAGGGTTAGATGGTCTCTTACGGTTTCTTTATCCGGGGCTCGACTGCAACCCATAAGCACGCCCAGTTCGTCTGCGTTGACCAGCTTGAGGGCCTCAATGGATCGAATACCTTGATTGACGCTATGAAACAGGGTCATCAGTATGTCCCGAGTCTGGTAGGTTGCTCCAGGAGTAGATGGAAAACAGTCCACGAGATCCTTGAACCCAATTTCCTCCAGAAAAAGGTGATGCATCAATCCACCGGTAAAAACGCATCGTTGACCTACTTGAAGCCTCTTAATAAGGGCTCGCTGGCTTTGAGTTTCAGCCGTTTGGAGGGGATTCATGACTAACCTCCTCGCTTTTTTCCTTAAGCTGCTGATCCTGCTCAAATATAAAGCTCAACTGCTGTGCGTCGAAATCTTCCCGATCTATGGCATCGGCCACCTTGGCCATTTCCATGAGGTCTTTCCTGCCCAGTGATTTTGTCCCTACTCCATTGACCTGGTTTGCTGTGCGTATCCGCGCCACGGAACTCCGGGAGATATTCAATCCGAGATTCTTTGCCGCCTGCTCTGCAATAGCTTGATCCGTCCAGCCCGCACTGTTGTGGAGCAAGTTCTTGATATGGGACCGGATTTCGTCAGCATATTTGTAGGGAGCCTTGAGCCCTCGTGCGTCATTGACAATGGCATCCAATCCAAGCAGTCTCTTGATGCTAACCAGCCTCACGACAGTATTGCGATGAAAGCCACAGAGACGTCCTGCGGTCTTGCGATCACAGAAACATCTTTCAACCAGTTCCACAGCGGCCAATCTGCGTTCCTTGATCTGGTGTACGTCAAAACGGACAACTGGGATATAGT
>CAIXMD010000027.1 GCA_903920415.1 uncultured Desulfomonile sp. | reverse complement strand
TCTGGAAAAACGACCATTGCAAAGATGCTCGTCCAGGACTTTGACTACTTCAATTACGACCTTGCCGAGCACCGGGTAGCGCTCATGGAAAAAAGCTGGCGACGGGATTTTCAGATCGTTATCTTCGATGAACTCCACAAAATGAAGAACTGGAAATCGTGGCTCAAGGGCATCTATGATACTCGTGGACTAACTCCTCCAATGCTGGTGACGGGAAGCGCGAGGCTGGATACGGCTCGCAGGACCGGTGATTCCCTCGCCGGTCGTTTCTTCCAGTACCGCCTGCATCCCCTTGATCTCAAGGAGGTCAAATCGGTTCTTGCTCTAGAAGAGGCTCTGGACCGGTTCATGCGGTTCGGAGGATTCCCGGAACCGTTCTTGAAAGGCCAGGAAATATTTTACAATCGCTGGAAAAAGAGTCACCATGACATTATCCTGCGTCAGGATCTCATCGATCTGGAAAGCGTGAGGAGCATAGCGGATCTGGAGACTCTCATAGAACTCATGCGCAGCAACGTGGGTAGCCCTGTTTCCTACAATTCGCTTGCACGAGATTTACAGCGTGATCCAAAAACCATCAAGAGATGGATGGAATTACTAGAAACCATGTACATCATGTTCAAGGTCCCACCCTACCACAAGAATATTGCACGTTCCCTCCTTAAAGAACCGAAGTATTATTTTTATGATACCGGCCAGGTGTATGGCGATCAGGGAAGTAAGCTGGAAAACATGGTCGCTTGCGCCCTCTTGAAGGAGCTTCATTTTTTGGAAGACACCCTGGGCAAGAGGTGTTTGCTCACCTATCTCCGCAATAAGGACGGTCGAGAAATCGACTTTCTTGTGGTTATTGACGATCGGCCGGCACTGATGATCGAGGTAAAATGGGCTGATGCGAGCTTATCCAGGAATTTTGCCGTATTTTCCAAGTATCTCTCGCAAACACCGGCACTTCAGTTGGTGGGGAGGCTTGATAGGGAAAAATCCTTTCCGTCGGGGGCCCGTATCGTAAGAGCCGCACCATGGCTTACCGAGCTTGACCTCACGATGTATGCGCAGGGCACCCCGCTTTCTGTCAGCCGCGCGGTTCTTGACTAATGGGAAAAATGGTATATTATTCTCGTTTGCCATGTTTATGCGGTGGAGACAAACATAATGAAGTTCTGGCGGTTGCCGTTGGATTCAGAAGCTCATTCTATTCCCCAGGGACTGGTTCATATTATAGAAAACCGTTGCAAAGGATGTGGCTTCTGTATTGAATTCTGCCCGAATGAATGTTTGAAACAGAGCAAACGTTTCAACGCCAAGGGATATCACCCGCCCGAACTGGTTTTCCAGGCGGTAAACTGCGTTGAGTGCGGCCTGTGCAGTTTGATCTGCCCTGAATTCGCCATCTTCACCGACCTTAAGGAAGCCAAGAAGATCACGGAGGAAGACATTCAAAAAGTCACCACTCGTTACTCCCGTAAAGACAAGAGATTTCAGAAACCTTGAATCCACAGGAGAAACTTGATCGGCCTTCTCCATCAGAGAGAGTCTTATTCCCTCCGTTATATATGAGTTCATAGTGCTCGGCGGATCGTTTTTCACGGCATCGGTTACTTGTGGTCACTGGGCTGTAACACAGATTTAAGTTTACATTTCATAGGATTTTCACATGGCGGAAAAGGACATTCTTACCGGTGAGCATTTTATTCACGGGGATGCGGCATGTGCGGAAGGAGGCTTAGCGGCCGGTTGCCGTTTCTTTGCCGGGTATCCGATCACTCCCGCTACGGAAGTGGCCGAGCGTATGGCTCGGCGACTCCCCCAGATAGGCGGTGTCTATATTCAAATGGAGGACGAGATTGCATCCATGGCTGCCATTCTGGGAGCTTCCTGGGGTGGTGTGAAATCCATGACCTCCACGTCAGGGCCGGGTTTTTCTCTCATGATGGAGAACATCGGCCTGGGGATGATGACCGAGACTCCCTGTGTAGTGGTAAACATCCAGAGAGGCGGTCCTTCGACGGGATTGCCTACGCTTGTCGGCCAGGCGGACGTTATGCAGGCACGGTGGGGTTCGCATGGAGATTACGGGTGCATAGCTTTGGCGCCATCTTCACCTCAGGATTGTTTTGATCTGACCCTCCACGCCTTTAACCTGTCCGAGATTTACCGACAACCCGTTTTTGTCATGGCAGACGAAGTAGTAGGCCATATGACTGAGAAAGTTGTTATCCCAAGCCGGGAAAAAATAAGAATCGTTCAACGCCCCAAGCCTCGAGGACTCCTGGGCGACTATTTGCCTTTTGACAGCAACGGGTCCATGCCTGCGCCAATGGCTGTGGCAGGTCAGGGATACCATGTTCACATGACCGGCCTGACACACGACGAGCGTGGATACCCGGTTATAACGGACGTTGTTCAGGAAAGGAACGTCCGGCACATCGTGGATAAAATCAGGAACAATGCCGACAAGATAATCCAGGTGGAGACAACGGCCTTGGAAGATGCCCAGGTTGTTGTGGTGGCATACGGCTGCACTGCCCGTGCTGCACGGCAGGCAGTGGAGAATTTGAGAAATCGAGGAAAGAAGGTTGGATTGATGCGCCCCATAACTCTCTGGCCCTTTCCGTCTAAATTGATTCGCAGCTTGAGTGAAAAAATAAAGGCCTTTGTCGTGCCGGAGGTTAACTACGGCCAAATAGCTTATGAGGTCGAGCGAATCGCACAGGGTAAAGCGGAAGTGTTGCTGATGGCCCTAATGGGAGGGTCGATCCATACGCCTGGTGAGATTGAAGACGCTGTCGGAGAGTATTTGTAAGTGTCAGAGTAACTATTTGAAATGTATCGGCCTTTTAAATCGTTACCTGTAAGATTGGAGCGCTCATGAAAGTACGTCTAAGAAAACTGGAACCATTCGACAAAGAGGCGGCAGACACGCTCGTCCGACACGATCACGGTCTGCACCCTGACGACATGTATTTGAAGCCGGGAAGGATTCCCCATATATGGTGCCCTGGATGTGGTCTAGGAGTTGTTCTGACAACTTTCATAGACGCTATACGTCGAAAAGGGTTGCCGGTGGATAGTTGCGCAGTGGTATCGGGCATTGGTTGCACCGGAAGGGTTGCAGGCTATCTCGATATGGACACGTACCACACTACTCATGGACGGGCGATTCCTTTTGCCACCGGCCTCGTACTGGCGAGACCCGATCTGAATGTAACCGTGTTTTCAGGCGATGGCGACTTATTTGCCATTGGCGGCAATCATTTCATTCACGCGGCCAGACGTAACGTGAACCTGAAGGTTATTTGCGTCAATAACTTCAACTTCGGGATGACTGGAGGCCAGGCAGCCCCGACTACGCCACTGGGGGCAAAGACCTCCACGACTCCTCTTGGAAATGCCGAACCAGGTTTTAATTTGCCGTATCTGGCTCATGCAGCAGGAGCTGTCTACGTGGCCCGATGGACCACGTTCCATCCCAGGCAACTCGCCTACTCAATCGCCCAAACATTAGACAAGAAGGGGTTTACGTTTGTCGAGGCCATATCTCCATGCCCGACCGGTTACGGTAGGCCCAACAAGTTAGGATCCGGTCTGGATGAAATGCGCTATTACAGAGACATGTCAGAGATTCAAAACGGCGTCGACCCGGGTCAGGCTGCCATCCGTATGGGAGAGAAGATCGTCGTAGGAACTTTCATCGATGTGGAACGACCCGACTTCATGGAAAACTACCGAAACATGGTCTTGGGCAAGGCCATGGCTAAAGGGAAGGGCAAGGAAAAGGGCAGGGCGGCATGATTGAAAAATCGGAAATAAGACTGGCCGGATTCGGAGGCCAAGGCATCATTTTGTCCGGGCACATCCTGGGTAAAGCTGCCTCGCTCTTTGAAAAGAAGCATGCAGTTTTTACTCAAAGCTATGGTCCCGAAGCGAGAGGAGGATCCTGCAGCGCAGATGTCGTCATATCAGTAAACCCGATACATTATCCTAAAGTGGAAAACCCCGATGTCCTCGTGGTGATGAGCCAAGGAGCCCTGAGCACATACGGCGCTTCAATCGGTCCCAACGGAATAATGATAGTGGATGAGGATCTCGTGACTTTCACCGACAAGCCTCGGGCAACAATAGTCCACAAGGTCCCGTGTACCAGAATTGCTGAAGAAATGGGCCGTAAAATTGTGGCCAATATCGTTATGTTGGGGGCTCTAGCCGCACTGGGAGGAGTAATAAGCTACGATGCCATGAAAGAATCCGTACTCTCCTCCATTCCCCCTGGGACGGAAGACTTGAACATGTCAGCTTTCAACAAAGGGTATGATTACGGTATGAGCCTGATGAAAATAGACAAACCGTAGGGGCGAACCCGGTGGGTCGCCCGGTAGTAGGGGCGAACCCGGTGGGTCGCCCGGT
>CAIXMD010000026.1 GCA_903920415.1 uncultured Desulfomonile sp. | reverse complement strand
TTTGAACTTGGGATTCATGAAATCCCGGATTGTAGGCGTGTCAGTGAGTCCGGGTAGAACTGCGTTTACCCTAACTCCTTTACCTCCCCATTCACGGGCCAGGGATTTTGTCAACCCTATCAGTCCTGCTTTGGCTGAACTATAGGCTGACTCGCCTTTGGAGCCTACCTTGCCGTATATTGAAGAGACATTGACTATTCTCCCATCACCTTGTTGAATCATGATCGGCGCGCAAGCCATACAGCAATTTACAGCCCCCAATAAGTGAACGCTCCAAACGGCCTTGAAGTCTTCCGGTCCAATTTTTAGGAAACCTCCTGGTCGGTCGAATCCGGCATTGTTTACAAGAACGTCTACCCGTCCGAACTCGGAAAGGAGTCGATTCACACTGGCTGCCACTGCCGCAGTGTCTGAAACATCTGCAAAAAGATCTACGGCTGTACCGCCAAGGTCCTTTATGGCACCGACGGTAATTTTCGTGGTTTTTTCATTTCGGTCGAGAACTCCCACAATGGCGCCTTCGCTCGCGAAGCGAAAAGCTGTGGCTTGCCCGATCCCCTGGCCCGATCCTGTCACTAGTGCAACCCTACGGGTAAATCGCGAGGCTTGATTTGTAGAAAAACAATGGTTAGGCATGATTGGTTTCACTCTTAAGATAATTTGATTCAGCCGGCAGGTTTGATAATTTGCATGCACAGTGGCGATGACGTTGCCATACCGAACCCCAAGCTGCGCTCCCTTTCCAGCAGGACTTCTTATCCTCCATTTAGCCTATATGTCAGCGCAGATGCATGGGCTGCAAATCCCTCGTAATTAGCCAGAATCAAGGTTTTTGGAGCCAAACTTCTGAAGCCTTCCTCAGAAACTTTTGCAAAAGACATTCTCCTGGTGAAATCTCGAACCGACAAACCCGAGGAGGTGCGGGCGAAGCCTGAAGTCGGAAGAATTGCATTGGGACCAATCGAGTAATTGGCGAGAGTGCTGGGAGTAAAAGGTCCAAGCAGGGCTTCGCCGGCATACTTTATTTTTTCAAGAGTTTCACAAGGATTTTTTGTTAGAATTTGCAAGTGTTCCGGGGCAAAATTGTTGATGAAATCTACCGCATCGTCCATGTCCGAGGCCAGCACTACTCCTCCGCTTGACCGGAAAACTGCTTGACAAAATGATTTCCGTCCCTCTGGTAACTGCGATACCCTGCTCGGAATTAGATCAAGAGCAATTCGAGCGATTGAGGGGACAGGCGTGACCAGATATGCTGAAGAGTCAGGCCCGTGCTCAGCTTCTATCAATAGATCCGTCACTGCAGTCAATGGGTCTGTGGACTCGTCAGCCAAAATGATTGCTTCACTCGGGCCTGCGGGAAGTCCGGTGTCAACTTCCGCGGACACTATTTGTTTAGCAGCGAGCACATAGGCCGATCCAGGACCTACTATTTTTTCGACTCGAGGGATGGTACTGGTGCCGTAAGCGAGAGCTGCTATGGCTTGAACTCCTCCGATAGCGTAGATCTCTTTGATACCTATCAACTGGGCAGCAGCAAGGGTAGCTGTGTCTGCTTTGCCATCTCGGTCCGGGGGAGTCACCGCAACTATTCGTTCAACTCCTGCCACTTTTGCGGGAACCCCCGCCATCATCATCATGGATGGGAACGAGCCCTTGCCACGGGGAACGTATATTCCGACTGAAGGAATCGGATGTACCCTTTCTCCTGCTATTATGCCGGGACTAATTTCCATCTCCCATGCCGGAGATTCAATTTGGTGCTCATGGAATTTTCGGATGTTTCTGATAGAGATTTCCATTGCACCTCTGAGATCGGCAGAGAGTTCTTCCAGCGCTTGTAGGATCTCGCGCGGGTTCACGCGAAATTGCAAAGGGTTCATGTCAACACCGTCGAATTTCTTCGTGAGTTCACGTATCGCATCATCGCCGCGTCTACGAACTTGCTCGACAAGAGGAGCAACCTTTGTGATGAGGTCTCCCAGTTCAACTTGTCCCCTCCGGTACATTTTGACCCGCTCTTCTGAAGTCATCCGAGAGAGGTCAAAAAAATTTATCAGCATATTAGTCCTCTATGGTGAGTTTGTGCAGCGGCATAGAGCTTAATTTCCAAGGCCAATCCTGACACGGAAGTCGGATCCGGTCAACAAGGATAGATCGAGCCCTTTCCTGTAAACATATTTTGGGGTAAATTGGCGAAAGTGATTATCGATGTGAGGATATTTTAACCTGAGAAAACTAAATGAACGAGCGCCCCAACAAAGCCGAATGGGATTTTTTCGTTACGGCGCTTCTCGAAGAAGCCCGAACCGTGATATGGGAAACTGGGGCTACAGTAGCCCCCAGAGATCTTGTAAACCAGGTACTGGATGAACTCCAAGATCTAGCTCCTCGTGGCGATGGACACAGCGAGAGATCTGAGGAACAAGTGTGGATCCAGGTGAGAGAGATCTTGCTGAAGGCGGCTTACCTCACGCGCCCATATTGCATAAGATGTGGAGCCTGCTGCACGAAGGGTAGCCCCACTCTATTGAAGGAAGACCTCAAACTTTTCACAAGTGATATTTTGCACCCGATTCATGTCATAACCATCAAGGAAGGCGAGACGGTCTACTGTAATCGAACGGGGCAGGCCGCTCCGGCCGAACAGGAGATGATCAAGGTCAGGGAGAGGACTGGCGGCACTACGTGCATTTTTTATGAAAAGACAGGGAACAACTGCTCTATTTACGTTTCGCGTCCAGCCCAATGCCGTCACCAGGAATGTTGGAATCCTATAAGATTTAATGAAAATCCTCCCTCGTTCCTCAACAGAAAACACCTTCTGGAGGCGACAGGCTCGCTATGGGAAATCATTCGTCGTCATGAAGACCGCTGTTCCCAAGCGGAACTCGCGAGGACAATTGCTCGACTTGCAGCCACGAGAGGTAACACGGTAGAAGAGGTTCTGGATATTTTGAGATTCGATCATCATGTGCGGCAGTTTGTAGCTGAAAAATTCTCGCTTGATCCTGAAACCATGGATTTCTTCTTTGGCCGAACGCTTCGCGAATCAATTAACATTTATGGACTGAATCTGGGTGTGCAGCCCGATGGAAGTTTCCTCTTGACCCAGTTGATCAGCCAAAAAGAAGACAAGTGAAATCAAACTTCATTTACGCAAGTCACCGGCTCAGGGAGAAAATCGTTTGATCAGCCTGAGAACGTTTTTTTCTCCATTCTCACAAAAATATATGTATTCATCCATTACCTGGCGAATAAGCCAGATTCCCAGTCCTCCTTCACCTGGGACGTCCAAGTTTGGACATTTGACTTTATCGGGATCGAAGGTTTCTCCATTGTCCTCAAAGCGGAATTCCAGTTGATCCGAATCCACTTTGATCTCAATTGAAACAGGGCCCTTGTTCTGGGATCTGTATGCATGGCGGCAGATATTGGTAAATGCTTCGCTGAAAGCCAGTTCCAGATTGTCAACAATTTCTTGGGATCCTTCAAATGCCGGCAACTGTTGTATCAGGTGTCTCACAAAAACATCGAGCGGCCTCAACATTATGATTTGAGCCGGGGCCTGAATCCTGACGATAAATTCATTTTCCATAGACTAAGTCCGAAAAATATGTGGTCTTATACAGTCTGGTTTGTCAGACTGTTATTGACAGTTAATCATGTATTCTGAGAGAATGATCTAATAGCAAGTTCCACGTCGTCACAGATTTCAAAAACTTTATGAAGTCGCGTGAGCTGAAAAAGCGATTTTGCCTGAGAAGATGGCCCAGCTATTTTCATGTCACCGTTGTTTTTTATTAGGGCTCTCAGGGATGCTACGAGAGCGCCGCAACCGGAGCTGTCGATGAACCGAGTCTTGGACAAATCTATCACCAGTTGGATCTTGCTTTGTTCGGCCAAATTCTTCACGGTATCTTTCAGCTTTTGAGCCACTGTGGCATCGAATCTTTCATCCATGATTATGACAGTTACACCGTTCTTCTGTTGAACCTCCATATGCCACGCTCCTCGTACTGTATTGAATTTGTGTCAGGATTATCAAAGACGCTTCAACTATCCATTCCCCACAGTCTCAATCGTGCCCTCGCGTTAGAATCGACTGATGACGGGTCGATCTCACACCCGTCACTATTATGACGGAACCCTCAACGACATGCCGATTCAATCCACCGATGCCAGAATCATGGTTATGTCGTCATCAAAGGTTGCACCCTCTCTGAATTGTTCAAGGTCATCCAGAATGAGCGGTAAGACCTCGGAATCCGGAAGAGAGCAGCCATCGACAAAGATACGATTGAGCCGGTCTTCACCGTAAAAATCCTCGTCTGCTGAAAGCCTGGAAGCTTCAGTTACACCGTCAGTGAAAACGAGAATTCGGTCGCCGTGAGTAAGTTTAAGCACCCCTTCCTCATACTCCATACCAGGAAAAGCCCCCAGCAGCGCGCCGCCTTCTGCGAGTTCCTCAATTTGCCTTGACAGGCTTCGGTAGAGAAATGGCCTAGGATGTCCAGCGTTAGTAAAGGTCAGTTCAAGGGATTCCGTGTTAATGATGCCGTAAAAAACTGTCAAAAAATCTGAGTCCGGCAGCACCCTATATAGCGCGTCATTGAGTATCGCGAGTAGTTTTGCTGGAGAATGAGTGACCTTTGCAAAAGATTGGAACGCCATCTTAAACATGGCTCCAATCATGGCAGCCGACACTCCATGGCCCGACACATCAACCACCGCAAACCCTATTTTAGAATCAGGAAGTTCGATCACTTCGTAAAAATCTCCACCGGTTTCTGTCACAGGCCTGTAGACGACGGAAAAGTTCACGCGTACGTTGGCAGGAAACTCGTGCGGCAAGAGAGAATTCTGAAGTTGGGATGCCATTTCCATTTCTCTGGCCATTATCCGGTTTCTCGCTTCGATTTCCTTGCGCGCCTCGTAAAGAGCCAAGTGGTTCTTCACCTTGATAGCCAGTTCTTGGCTGTCATACGGCTTGGTAATATAATCCACCGCGCCGGCCTCAAGGCCTTTTTCTCGGCTTTGTGAATCTTCTCGGGCGGTCAAAAATATCACGGGAACGGCCTGAGCAATGACCTGTCTTTTCAGAATGTCAAAGGTCTGGAATCCATCCATGCCAGGCATTTCGATGTCTAAGAGAACAAGATCAGGCATCTGCTCCTGAGCTTTAGCAATCGCTTCTTGCCCGGAGGATGCTGGGATGACGACATAATTCTTTCCGAGCATTTTAGACAGCATCTTCAGACTTGCCGGATGATCTTCTACGACCAAAATATTGGAGCGATTCATTTACGACCTAGATGGTGAAACTTCTTAGACAAGGTTGTATTCTAAGGTTAAAAGGCCTTGATCGCAAGCTCTATTATCACAGCGCATATAGCAATTGCCAAAAGAGAGGCATTGAGAAGTTGCCTTGACGTCGCCCAATGCTTTTGCTATTTGGGCCTTCAGCCAATCGTTGTTCAGGTTTCAGACGGGAACTTTCGTTGAGTGCCGCTTTTCGTCA
>CAIXMD010000025.1 GCA_903920415.1 uncultured Desulfomonile sp. | reverse complement strand
CTTTTGTCGCAGATAATCAATAGCCTTCTCCATCTCGCCGTATGTCTCTATCAGGGCTTTTTTGCAATCCATCAACCCTAATCCTGTTTTTTCTCTCAGTTCGTTTAGCAGACTCGCTGATATCTCCATCGGATCGCCTCCTCTTTGTCGAAAAATCTAGGTTCATACCCCCTGATTAATAAATGAACCACTCTGCGCCACCAGTTCTCAATTGTACAGCGCCCCCTGCAATGAATTGTTACGCCACTTAAGGCTGGAACGCCGAAAGCTCTTAACATCAATGATTCAAGAGTGGGGGGCAAAAGCTTTATCGGAACGGAATCAGACTACTACTTCTTCCTCAACATTCTCTTCTAATCCAACTATTTCCTCTTCCGATTCGCCATACACCATATCAGGACCGACCTCTTTCAGTCCATCTATTCTGATACTTTTTCCCCTCAGGTCAATATATTATGAGAAAATCTCCATGTTTCTGTCCATAGAATTTAAAAAATAACACGGTTATGATGTTGGTCCTATGCGCGTGGACAGGTACAACATGTTTCCTACCGCTAAGGTCATGGGGGATGCTGCTCTTGGATACAGTTCAGGCCAGGCGTTGGACGGTATGGCGCAGGTGGGGTTAGTTCTAATGGTAGCTTTGGCCGCGAAAAACGTCATCCTAATAGTGGAATTTGTAAGGGATGAACGAGCCAAAGGGATGTAACTTCTTGAGGCTGCCGTCCAGGGCGCAAGTGTAATTGCAACGTCAAGTTTTGGTTTCCAGTTTGGAATCAAAAACCGCGATCAGCATTAATACGAGAGGACCTTTCTAGCCCTCCTTATGCCTACTTTCAAACACCACCACGCTTCGTTGCCGCATTGGGTATTTGTTTTTATTTACCGCAACCTGTTTACCCGCTTGTAAAAAATCGTCAGGAGATGGCGCTGCCGTGTCGACGACCCGGAACCACTTTCGTCCCGAGACATTGGGAAGTTCAATGGACACTCCCTCTTCGGACATGTTCATAATAACGTGAACATCTTCCTCTTCGGGAGTCACCCCTGCCAAGGTAAAACCTAGCAATTGTGAGTCCATGTCGTCCCATTGCGGCAGATTAACCATTGACCCGTGCCATGTCACGTCTGGCAGCCTGTGCTCTAATGTCTTATGTCCGGTAAGAAACCGATTCCGGATTAGGCAAGGGTGACGTTTCCGAAAAGCAATCATTTTACTAACAAAAAGGAAAATATCGCGGTTTGTTTCCGTAAGGGTCCAATCAAACCATCCCATATCGTTGTCCTGACAATATGCGTTATTGTTACCCAGTTGAGTTCTTAAGACCTCATCCCCTGCAAGCAGCATGGGGACTCCCTGGCTTAGTAAAAGGATAGCGATGAAATTCTTTGCCTGGCGTTTTCGGAGTTCGACGATTTGCGGATCATCTGTTGCGCCTTCACAACCGCAGTTCCAGCTCAGGTTTTCGTTGGAGCCGTCTCTGTTATTTTCACCATTGGCTTCGTTGTGTTTTCGGTTATAACTCACTAAATCGAAAAGGGTGAAACCGTCGTGACACGTAATAAAATTTATTCCGTTTCTCGGCAATCGTCCGTAATCTTCGTACATATCGCTGCTACCGCTGATCCGCGTCGCTACTTCCCCAATCAAACCTCTATCGCCACGGACAAAGCGTCTTATCAGATCACGGTAGCGCCCATTCCACTCGGCCCATCGAAATCCGGGGAAAGTTCCCACCTGATAAAGGCCGGCAGCGTCCCATGCCTCGGCAATTAATTTTGTTCGAGCCAAAGTCTCGGAAAACTCTATATTCCATAGTACAGGCGCATGATAAAGGGGATTTCCGTCTTCTCCACGGGCCAAGACACTTGCGAGGTCGAACCTGAAACCATCAACGTGCATTTCCCTTACCCAAAAATCCAGGCACTCGAGTATGAATGCCGCAACTAAGGGATGGTTGCAGTTTACTGTGTTTCCGCATCCTGTATAGTCTCGATAAACCCTCCGATCCCGTGGATCAAGGTGATAGAAGGCCTCGTTTACAAAACCCTTGAAATTGATGGTCGGCCCTGTTGCTCCGCCTTCGGCCGTGTGGTTGAATACCACGTCCAGAATGACTCCGATATCCGCCGCATGTAAGGCTTTCACCATGTCACGGAACTCACCCAGGTGATTCCCCGTCTCGGGAGCAATGCAGTATCCGGGATGAGGGCTGAAGAAGCTGTGAGTACTATAGCCCCAGAAATTCTTGAGCCCAAGCGCAGCAACGTCATCGGGCACATCTTGTTCATCAAATCCTGCGACAGGGAGCAATTCGACATCAGTAATCCCAAGCGATTTTAAATAAGGGATCTTTTCGATAATGCCGGCAAATTTTCCTGGGTGAGTAACCTGGGCCGAAGGCGCCAGAGTAAATCCTCCTACGTGTAACTCGTAAATTATCATTTGTTCAGAAGCATGATTGATTGGTAGGTCCCCCTCCCAGTCATACATGTCTTCCATGGCCATGGCTCGCATCGACGTAGAACTCTCAAGATCATCGAGACATGCCTTCCTGCGGTCCCATAATGTCGTTGAAACTGCTCGAGTCCAAGGGTCGAGGAGTTCACGTCGTTTGTTGAAACGTAGGCCCGAGACTCGCGTGTCGTTGGGACCATCAAATCTCCAAGTGTAGTAAATACCCAGAGGCAACCCAATAACGTACACGTGCCAAAAGAAGAAGGTCCGATTCACGGACGGGTCCAACTTTATTACTTGAAAAGGTGACGGACTATTGGAGTTCTCGTAGAGCAGCAACTCAACGGAAGTAGCGTGTCGACTAAAAACAGAAAAGTTTGTTCCTTGCGCTTTCCATCTCATACCCATTGGATAGCGCAATCCGGGTTGGGTTCTGAAACTCATCATGGGGCTATCCCTCGCAGCTTTTCTCCATCGAGGCGTTAAAGGCCGGCAGGCACGGGGATTACCTGCCACATTTCATAAGGGAACCTCTTGTATATTACAAATATCTAATCTGAACATTGGCACAAGCGAAACCGATGGTGCGAACAATATGGCCGCTCATTGCATGCTGTGCTCCAAATATGTGTTCCACCCGCGCCCGAGTCTTCGACTTGATCCTATTTGACACTTTTGGTTCGTCGGTGAGAGGATGATTGCGCGAACCTTTTTCATGGATCTGACTTTCAAACCCATCAGCGACCAAAGTCTCTTCGCAATCTTTGGAACAATATGCGCTGTCTGCGTATATCCGGCGCTGCTCACCTTTGGCGCCAGTTGTCTGATCCAGGAGTTCTTCAAAAACCTGGCTGTCATGCACCGCCGCATCGCTCACAGTTTAGCTCTGCACCGGCTTCTTGTCCCACTCTTCAGGGGGATTTCCACTCTTGATGCCAGAGTTCTCTTCTCGAGTGTTGCCTTGACGCGGCACTTCAACAAACGTGGCATCAATCGGCTTCGCCCCCGCGTTGCTCTTCCTGGCTTTCTCATACACTACATTCAAGCTGGGTCGAAATGCTTCCCAGTCAATCTGCTCATTCAGTCCAACCAACGGATCACCCATCTCTGTCAGCTTGCCTGTACGCT
>CAIXMD010000024.1 GCA_903920415.1 uncultured Desulfomonile sp. | reverse complement strand
TCTGGGCGCCGCCCATTGAAAGCCTGAAACCGGTACGGATTTCATCATAGACCAACACAGCGCCATACCTGTCAGCAATCTCTCTAACTCCTTCAAGAAAGCCCGGTTTTGGGATCTGCATCTCTTGATGGTTGGGATGACCGAAAGGCGTCATGATGATAGCAGCAGTCTGGTCTCCATGCTTTGCCATGAGGTCTGCGAGCTGTTCAAGGTTATTGTATTGAAATTCAAAGACATCTTCAAAGAACTTTCCCGGAATCCCGCCTTTCATTTCCACACACCAGTCATGCCAGCCATGGTACCCGCAGCGCATCACCTTCAGTTTATTTGTATATGCCCTTGCAATACGAATACTCGCGGTAGTGGCGTCAGATCCTGTCTTCAAAAATATGCTTAGCTCAGAAGAAGGCACAAGTTCAGTCAACTTCCTCGCTAGCAGGTTCTGGTATTTCTGTGTCAGGGTGAAACAGAATCCTTTATCTCTTATCTGCTTGTAGACTGCTTCATCCACCTCTTCTTCGCGGTAACCCAGGATGATGGGGCCGTAACCGCAGAGGAAATCAATAAACTCGTTACCATCAACATCGATCAGGCGGCAACCTTTACCGCTTTCAATAAAGATCGGATATTCTCCATCGATAAAGTCGACTGGCTTTCTCGCGCCCAGAACGCCTCCCGGTATCAGATCAATGGCCTCTTCAAACAGTTCTCGGCTATTCGTTATGTTGAGTTTGCTTATCTCTTTCATGGGAAGTCTCCTGTCCTGTGCTAGACATGAACCAACGACGAAATGGTTTCTGACTGGTGGATTTTTGCGCCTCTCTTCAAGAATGCTGTAAGAAATTTCGCCGGATCGATGCAGCCTTCAGGGGCGACCACCCCCTTTTCGGTCACGTCACCTTCATCCATCATAAGCGCTGCAATGGATGCGGGAAGGCCGGTCCCAGGAGCCATCCTTCCCACCATGTCGGCTGTGTACGTAACGTTGTTGCCGTCTCTTTGTCCTTTGACAATAACCTTGAGCCCCGAAGATTGGGGTCCGTTGTCCCGTCCTTCAGGAATGGTCTCCCAAAGTTTCAGTGCAAGATCATAAGGCGTTACCTTGGTCCCTTTCAAATCAATGGATTCTGTTCTCAAGAAGCCAGTGTCTTTCTGTTGCTTTATCAGCTCATCCACCCATAGGGGAATAAGTGCGCCTTTGATTATCACGTTCTTTACGCCTTTGATGTATTTTGGGATGGTCAATGGCTGGGGATGGCCCACGTAGCGGAGATGGCAGGTGCCGAGGGGTTCCAGGAAGTCGGCAGCCACTTCTCCGGTGCCGCCTTCCACATGGACCAGTTCGCCATTCAGATATTGGGGTATCTTACCAAGGGTCATATGAAGGCTGTGGTCCCAGGCAGCTCCTGCAAGTTCGGCAATACTCACTACCCAGTAGAGATAAATCTCATCAACACTGTCCAGATGATCTGCATACCACTTCACAAGAACGTTGTTAGTTCCGGGGTCAGAGCCCATGCCGGTGAGAACGGTGATGCCCGCTTCTCTGGCTATTCCATCTATCTCAGAGTTGAAAAGAGCCTCCGTTCCCTCATAATCGTCACAGATATCAATGTAGTTTACCTTTGCCGCAACGGCCGCCCTGGCGACGGGAACAGCAGTCTTGTAAAAGGGGCCGGCACAGTTAATCAGCACATCAATTTTCTTGAATGCACTCACCATACCTGCGTGATCATTCACATCCATCTTGATCAGATTAACTTTTTCGCTTTCGCGCAATTTCAATGCCAATCGTTCCGGGTCCGGGTATAAATCCCCCAGGACAACGGCCGTGACATGTTGTTGTTTAATCAGGTCCCGGGCAACACCCTGACCCATACCACCGGCTCCGCCTAGTACAAATGCACGCATGTGTCATTCCTCCTTGATATTAGGGAATCGTTCCACGTCCACCACATTTCGTGGATTCTCGGACCCGTGATTTACCGTTCGATGTTTTTCGTCACTTCTCCAAGTGCGGGATTGATGAATCTCCGTCCAGTATATCGGTTAGGACACCGTGGAGCACGCCAGGGGGGATCTATGAAAGTGACCTGCCCCCGGAATATGTACTACTTGTTAAGTTAGATATCCATGATCTTTTCCTCTGTTGCGGAATTGATCCGTGCGGTATTGATCCGTTGACCGAAAAAGAACTGCCATGTATACTAATTGCCAAAGTTCTTGTC
>CAIXMD010000023.1 GCA_903920415.1 uncultured Desulfomonile sp. | reverse complement strand
TAACGCCCATAGCCATGGAGAAAGAACTCCGATTCGCCATCAGGGAAGGCGGTCGAACTGTCGGCGCTGGTGTCGTCTCTGAAATCTTAGAATAATCCGCATCAGTGAGTAATTAGTTTTTTTTACTTGAGTTTGAGACTATAAATAATCCGAAACCTGTATCGGAGAGGTGCCATGAGGGACATCGTGACGCTCGCTTGCACTGAGTGCAAACGTCGCAATTACACCACTACGAAGAACAAGAAAAGTACTCCCGACAAGCTTCAGTTTAAGAAGTATTGCCGATATTGCAGGTACCACACCATTCACCGGGAGACCAAATAGGGAGTGACCGATCAGTATTACAGGCCAGTAGCTCAACGGCTAGAGCACCGGTCTCCAAAACCGGGGGTTGGGGGTTCGAATCCCTTCTGGCCTGCCACATACTTCGCTTCACCTGGGCTTGGATCTTTAGGTCTTGGAGAGTTCCTGAAAATGACCGCAATGGAAAAAGTAACGGCTTTTGTGCAGGACCAAATTCAGTTCTTTCGGGAAGTAAAAGTCGAACTGCAGAAGGTCACCTTCCCGACACGTCAGGAAACTGTCGGGTCAACGATCGTAGTTCTCATCCTCACGGTAATTATCGGGATCTATCTTGGGTTCAGCGACTGGGCCCTGGCCAGAATAGTGCAAATGCTTCTTCAAGGATGATGATTTAATCTTGATCGAACTGTCACAAGGAGGCTCTCCGTTGGAGCTACGCTGGTATGTGGTTCATACATATTCCGGGTACGAAAACAGGGTAAAGACGGCACTTGAGGAGAAAGTCAGGGCATTAAGTCTGACTGACCGGATCACCGATGTTTTGATTCCTTCTGAATCTGTAGTGGAACTCGTTAAGGGAGAGAAAAAAACAACAAACCGTAAGTTTTTCCCTGGTTACATTCTAGTGCGAATGGAACTTGATGACCAGACTTGGCATGTAGTGAAGAGTACGCCAAAAGTAACTGGTTTCATCGGGTCCCGATCAGAACCTGCCGTCATCCCTGAGGAAGAGGTCGAACTTATCAGGACTCAAATGGCGGAAGGAAAGGAAAAGCCTAAGCCTAGATATTCATTTGATAAAGGTGACTCGGTACGTGTAGTAGACGGCCCCTTTATAAATTTCAACGGCACCGTTGCGGAAGTACGACCGGATAAAGGTAAATTGCGAGTTCTGGTCAGCATTTTTGGCAGACCCACCCCTGTGGAACTCGACTTTATTCAGGTCACCAAGAATTGAATCTGAAATTTGGCACAGTCCCGCGGAGGACTTATAACACTGAGCGTCGCGTTTCGCGCCTAATTTTAGGAGAAGCTTAATGGCGAAGAAAGTAATGGCTAACGTGAAACTCCAAATTGTTGGAGCTGAAGCAAAACCTTCCCCTCCGGTGGGCCCAGCTCTTGGCCAGCATGGAGTAAACATCATGGAGTTCTGCAAAGCGTTTAATGCCCAGACACAAAATCAACCCGGGGTGATCATCCCTGTTTTGATCACCATATATGCCGACCGCTCCTTTAGCTTCGTGCTGAAGACACCTCCTGCCTCGTACTTGCTAAAAAAGGCTGCCGGGCTTGAAAAAGGTTCTGCTGAGCCCAACAGGAACAAGGTTGCAAGTCTGACCATGGATCAGATCGAACAAATAGCCAAATTGAAGATGCCTGACCTTAATGCCAAAGATCTCCCCGGTGCCGTCAGAATAATTATGGGTTCTGCACGGAGTCTTGGGATCGAGGTCATTTAGAGGAGCCACATGCCTACTACCTTCAAGAAAAAGATAGCCGCGAGACAAACGATTGACCGCTTAAAGAGATACACCCTTCAAGAAGGCTTGCAGACCATATTAGCTTCTGCTTATACGAAGTTTGATGAGTCGGTGGACCTAGCCGTGAACCTCGGGGTTGACCCACGCCACGCTGATCAGATGGTTCGGGGGACTTGCGTGCTTCCACATGGAACCGGTAAGACAGTTCGGGTGCTTGTTTTTGTCAAAGGCGAGAAAGAGAAGGAAGCTCGAGAGGCTGGGGCTGATTACGTGGGGGCTGAGGAACTTGCTAAGAAGATTCAAGAAGGCTGGTTGGACTTCGACAAGGCAGTGGCCACACCGGATATGATGGGTGTGGTGGGTAAACTAGGAAAGATTCTAGGTCCCAGAGGCATGATGCCCAACCCAAAGGTGGGGACTGTTACCTTTGACGTAGCTAGGGCAGTGACGGAACTTAAGGGTGGAAAAGTGGAATTTAGAGTGGAAAAGGCCGGAATAGTCCATATTCCAATGGGAAGGGTATCTTTCGGACCGGAGAAACTCGCAGATAATTTTAAGAGTCTCATGGAAAGCATCATACGATTGAAACCTTCAACTTCCAAAGGAGTCTATTTAAAAGGCGTTTCCATATCAACTACCATGGGACCTGGACTGAGACTTGACACTCAGGAGGTGAGGAATCTAGTAAAATAGCCCAATGGCGTTCCACCGAGAGTAAACGTAGTACAATAACGTTTTTTAGGCCGAGTCGGAGACAGCAGGCGTGCAGGTAGCACTTAATCGAGGCCAGCTTAGACGGGCCGGGCAATAGAGGCAGGGTGAGTTATGCCGGAATTTCCTCGATTCGCTGTTATTCCTCCGACTGAAAGGGGGAAACTTTAGGTTGACCAAAGAAGAAAAAAAGAGACAGGTAGCTTGGCTCCGCGAGCAGTTTCAAGGGGTTAGGGCACTTTTTTTGACCGATTTCCAGGGCCTGACCGTTTCGGAATTAAACACCCTCAGGAGTGAACTGAGAAATCGGGGGATCAATTTCAAGGTCTGCAAGAATACCTTGGTTCGCCTCGCATATTCGGATACCGACGTGGCTGTCATAGGAGCAGATGTCGTCGGACCGCGTGCTGCAGCCTGGACTCACACGGATGAAAATGTCCAGGCGATGGCTAAGATCTTGATTGATTTTGCCAAGGCCCATCCCAAACTCGAGCTGATTCGTGGGATCCTTGACGGCAAGATAGTGCAACCACCTGAGGTGGAGATACTGTCCAAGCTTCCTTCCAAGGATGAATTGCTGGGTATGTTGCTGGGCACAATGAAAGCACCTGTACGGGCTTTTGTTAGCACCCTGGCTGCGGTACCCAGGTCTTTTCTCAATGTTCTCAAGGCAATTGAAGAACAGAAAACCGCCTCGCTCGAATCCTCTACTGGTTAACCGGGAAGGCGAGGCATCTCTCAAGTATTTTGGATTAGCGAATCCAGGAGGACATAATGGCGGACGTCACTAAAGAACAAGTTAAAGAATTCATTCGTAATATGTCGGTATTAGAACTTAGCCAGCTCGTCCATGAGTTGGAAGAGGAGTTCGGGGTCTCTGCGGCGGTGCCCATGGCCGTTGCCGCGCTAGGAGCGGCTGCGACCGGAGGAGATGCAGCCCCGGCTGAGGAAAAAACCGAATTTGACGTGATCTTGAAGGATTTCGGTGACAAAAAAATCCAAGTTATCAAGGTCGTACGTTCCTTGACCGATTTGGGTCTTAAGGAAGCCAAAGACTTGGTGGAAGGTGTTCCTAAGCCGGTAAAAGAAGGAATCTCCAAAGAAGAAGCTGAAAAGGCCAAGGCAGCTTTAGAAGAGGTCGGCGCCACAGTGGAGATCAAATAAACACCTGCCAACAATATAGCTTCGGGTACGACAAATGGGATGTTGCGTACTCGAAGCTTACGTACACCTTCCAGCAACTTGTCTTTTGAGATCACAAAAACCAGAGGGAGAATAATGAGTTTTTTTTCCGTGCACTCGCAGAGGCTCAGAAAGAATTTTGCCCGTATACCCCAAATAGCGGGAATTCCGAATCTGATCGAGATCCAGAAGCAATCGTATGATCGCTTCCTTCAAGCGGACCTCCCTATCCCTCCAAATAATCGTGAAGACATAGGCTTGGAGGCAGTTTTCAGATCCGTGTTCCCCATAAAGGATTTCTCGGAAACGGCTTCTTTGGAATTTCTCAAATATTCCCTGGGGGAAGAGAAATATAGTGTTGAAGAGTGCTTGCAAAAAGGCGTCACCTACGCCGTCCCGCTCAAGATAACAGTTCAACTCATCGTTTGGGATGTAGACCCAGAGACCAACTCCCGTACCATTCGAGATGTGAAGGAGCAGGAAGTCTATTTCGGTGAAATACCTATTATGACCGAGAATGGAACTTTTATCATTAATGGGACCGAGCGCGTTATCGTTTCACAGCTCCACCGATCGCCCGGAATATTTTTCGACCATGACAAAGGCAAGACTCATGCCAGCGGCAAACTGCTCTATTCGGCACGTATTATTCCGCTGAGAGGATCATGGATTGATTTCGAGTTTGACCCGAAGGACCGGTTGTATGTGAGGATCGATCGTAGGCGAAAACTTCCCGTTACTGTTTTTCTCAAGGCTCTGGGCTATTCTAGTGAAGATATTCTAAATTATTTCTACAGTTTACAGACTATAATTATAAAGGATGGCAGTTATAGCCGAAAGGTTGATCTCAAGCTCCTGGTAGGGACTGCGGCTCCCACGGACATTTATGCCGAAGGCTCAGATGCAATACTCGTAAAAAAGAACAAGAAAATTACCCAGGCTGCCATAAAGCGTTTGCAGGGTCAAAACATAGCTCATCTGTCCATGAAGAAAGAGGATCTTGTCGGTAAGGTTATCGCACGTGACATCGTGGACGAAAATACTGGTGAAGTGATTGCCCAATGTAACAAAGAGCTTACCCTCGATGACGTGGACGAGTTTATAGAAGATTTAACAAGCCGAAACATCTACAGATTTGATTCATTATTTATTGAGGAGAGAATAGTGTCTTCCTCGCTGAGGGATACCTTGCTGGAGGACAAGATCGACGAACGCCCCAACAAACTTATCGACGATTATCGTAAACATCAACGCGACTCACCTCTGAGCAACGAAACGCTCAATGCTCAAATCGAGATCTACCGCCGGCTAAGGCCCTCAAACCCGGCTACTGTCGAGATCAGCAACACTTTTTTCAATAATCTATTTTTTAAGACTGAATATTATGATCTTTCCCGGGTAGGACGCCTGAAGCTCAACCGCAAGCTGGCAATCTCGGAGGAAGAAGCTCCTCTCTCCTTGAGGACATTAAGACCGGAAGACATTATGCTTTCGGTAAAATACCTCTTGGAATTGAAAGAGGGCAGAAGCGATCGTGAAATTGATGACATCGATCACATGGGAAACCGACGGGTCCGGTCAGTCGGGGAATTGCTGGAGAACCAGTACAGAATCGGCTTGGTACGAATGGAACGTGCCATAAAAGAGCGGATGAGTCTCCAGGATGTGGAAACTCTAATGCCTCATGATTTGATAAATGCTAAACCTGTCACTGCGGTGGTGAAAGAATTCTTCGGATCGTCTCAGTTGTCACAATTTATGGACCAGACTAATCCTCTCAGCGAGATTACTCACAAGAGAAGGCTTTCGGCACTTGGGCCAGGCGGGTTGACCCGTGAAAGGGCTGGATTCGAGGTGAGGGACGTACACCCGACCCACTACGGACGGATCTGTCCCATAGAAACCCCGGAAGGGCCAAATATTGGGCTTATCGTATCTCTTTCGACCTATGCCAAGGTCAATGAATTCGGTTTTATCGAGACCCCGTATCGTCCAGTTATGGACAAACAAGTGGGAAAGGAAATCCGTTTTCTTACTGCTTTGGATGAGGAAGATCACGTCATTGTCCAGGCTAATGCATTGCTTGATAAAAAGGGATGCCTTGCGTCAGAC
>CAIXMD010000022.1 GCA_903920415.1 uncultured Desulfomonile sp. | reverse complement strand
TGCCTCAGGATTTTGAGGAGCGTAAAGCCGACTACTACGAAGAACTTGGGATTCCGATGGACGCTAAAACATTCATCACATCTCTACAGAAAGAGCTAACCGGTCACCTGAAAAACCTTGACGAACACATATCCTCAAACCCCAAGGTAAATATTGTTTCAAGCAAGGATGGTGGTAGAATAACGATTACTCCCTATGAACCACAAGCCGAACCGGAAAATCTTGCTAACCTCAAACGGGAGATTCCACAACGCTGGTCTGGGACCAGCCTTCTTGACATGCTGAAAGAAACTGACCTACGGACTGATTTCACCCGATTTATTCAAAGCGGCACCGAACGCAGCCATATGGATAAAGCGACACTCCAGCGGAGACTCTTGCTCAGTCTGTTTGGCATGGGCACCAACACAGGCATCAAGAGCATGGAGTCGCTGCCAGACGATGACTATAAAGACTTACTATATATTCGCCGGCGGTTCATTTCCAACGAGGGATTGCGGCAATCTATTGCACAAGTGGTAAACGCTACCATGGCAATAAGACATCCAGCTATTTGGGGAGAGGGCACAACTGCGTGTGCTGCCGATTCAAAACAATTTGGGGCATGGGATCAGAACCTCTTGACCGAATGGCATCTGCGTTATGGCGGCAGGGGAGTCATGGTTTATTGGCACGTGGAGAAGAATGCCACATGCATCTATTCGCAATTCAAGCGAGTTTCATCATCAGAAGCTGCAGCAATGATCCAAGGTGTATTACGACATTGTACCGAAATGAAGGTTGATCGTCAGTTTGTTGATAGCCACGGTCAGAATGCTGTCGCCTTCGCATTTTGCAGATTGCTGGGATTTGATCTGATGCCGCGATTGAAAGGGATTAATAAGCAGAAGTTGCATAAGGCATTCGCCGGTCAGAATTTTTCCAACATAGATCTGGTGATGGCGCCAAGAGCGATCAACTGGGAACTGATTGAGGAGCAACTGGATACTATGGTAAAGCACGCCGTTGCCTTAAAGATGGGTATGGCAGATGCTGAAAGCCTTTTACGGCGCTTTTGCCGGAACAACAATCAACATCCGGCCTACAAGGCATTGGCTGAACTCGGAAAGGCAATTAAATCGATTTTTCTCTGTCGTTATATTGCATCAGAAGATCTTCGGCGTGAGATACATGAAGGACTAAATGTGGTAGAAAGCTGGAACAGCACTAATGGGTTTATTTACTACGGCAAAAGAGGTGAAGTTTCGACAAACCGTAAGGACAATCAGGAGATGGGACTTTTGTGTCTGCATTTGCTGCAAGCGAGTATGGTTTACATAAATACGTTGATGATTCAACAAGTCCTTAAAGAACCTGGATGGGCGGGTCAGATGACACCTCGTGATTTGGCGGCGCTGAGTCCGCTCATCACACTGCATATTAACCCTTATGGGCGTTTTGAATTGGACATGGAGACAAGACTGCCTTTAGCAGCATGAGGTATTGGTAAACAGTTTGCAATTGCAGGTGATTATTAAATCTGATACTTGGTTACACGAATGTTGGGGTTAGGCCAAACTGTTCGCCGGCAGCCAGTTTGGCAGTGAACTGTTCGTAGGGCATGATTACCGGATTGATTTCCCGGCCAAGTTTCTGGTTCATATCCGCCAAGGCCACCACGACGTCGGTAAAGGATGCCGTTCCGACGACACAGACATCCACATCGCTGGTCGACCGTTCTTCCCCTTTGGCTACGGATCCGAAAATGAATGCTGCGGTAATGCCCGTTGACAACGGCTGCAAGGCTGAACGTATGATATCCGCCAGACCGCTCGTTTTGCGGAAGATGCCAGACAGATCATGAAAAATGGGGCAGTTCCGTTCGGCCCGGTAGCGGACCTGGTTACCCAAGGCCTGTCTGGACAGCAGTCCGGCATCGGTAAGGAGTTTAAGTTCACGGTGCAGCGATCCGGCCGGTACTCCGGTCAGACGGGATATCTCCCGGACATGAAAATCCTCGTCGGAACGCAACAGCAAAAGGGCCAATATGCGCCGCCGGTAATCGCTGAAAAGGGTTTCGGCAAGACCTGTCGACTTACTCTGTTCTTTGTTTATCGCTGTTCTCTCCATGAGTGCGTTTGTAATCTAAATGAGAACGATTTGCAACTCATTATTCATATCAATTGACTCATTCATCCAAAATGGTTTTCAGCAGATAGCAGCACTCAAATTTGGATCAGGCAGCGTAAGTAACGGAATGTGTTGTCATTGCTGATCGATATGGCTGGCACTGATGGTGTTTGATGGTCAACAGGATAGGAAAGTACTCTCTGGTAGCAATATTTCAAAATGTGCTCCATGCGTGCTCCATGGCAAAACAAAAGGGACTAGCTAATCAGCTAATCCCTTGTTTTTATTGGCGTCCCCGAGTCGATTCGAACGACCGGCCCCTTCCTTAGGAGTTAAATGTACGACCTGTTTCAAACACTTCCAATCAAATTCAATTATATTGCCTAAATATCATA
>CAIXMD010000021.1 GCA_903920415.1 uncultured Desulfomonile sp. | reverse complement strand
TGATCGACACAGATCGTGACAAAAAACCCATCTGATTTACTCCTGTGTTTGTAAGCTACGTGTCCTGCTGAAAAGTTATTTTTCACCAAGAGACAAAAAATGCCGGCTGCAGTCTATTTTTTTTGGAACGGATAACGGTCAAGAAACGTTTCTATCTCGGCAACAAGATCCTGTTCCCGACCGATGTGAAAGTGGTCTATTCCGGGAAGGACTACTCCCATCTTGGGTTCCGGGATTTCTTCCAATAGTTCTAGAAAGGGCTTCTTTGAGCAAACAAAGTCCCTATCTCCAGCTACCAGGAGTTTGGGGCGTATTTCATCCTTAAGGAAACTAAAATTGTAGCTGTTTACGGGTGGAGAGATCCCTATGAGACGGGTAGGCCGATGATCTCTCGCCGCCGCGCGCATACCGACCCAGCAGCCAAATGAGTAGCCGGCGACTAGAAGCATTCCCGAGTCTACCTGTGGCAGCTTGTCCACAAAATCTAATGCCGCACGAACGTCTTCAAGCTCATCTATGCCATTTCCATGAGTGCCCTCACTCTGGCCCGTACCCCTAAAATTGAATCTCAAACAAATCAGGCCACGCCTAACCAACCCGTTCTTAATTGCCCTAGTAACATTGTTATGCATGTTTCCCCCGAACGATGGATGGGGATGACATATCACTCCTCCGGGGCATGGAACTTGGGCATCTTCGGGAATTTCCAGTACCCCTTCGAGCACTATACCTCCGCAATGAATGAACACTTCTTCTCGACTAACCATGCGCTCCTATCTGTCGACACCTTCCTGTATCGTCAGGCCTTTATTTCTTCCTTAATCTTCTCTTTATCATCAGCCGGTGGGGCACCAGCTTCCGGAGTCTGTGTACCCTCCGCTTCACCAGTCTTCTCTGGCTCCGCTGTTTTTTCCAGAAGTTCCGCATAGAAATCCGGGCCTGATTTCTCTTCCGGTGGGGGAATGAGGTCCTTATCCCTATTAAAATCTCGAAGGATCTCGGATTGATGTGACGATGATTCGTGGTGTTGAGAGTCGGGTGAACTTACCGAGTCCCAGTCAATTGAGCTGCGAACGTCAGAAGTTAGTTTCTGGAGTTCTCTGTACAGCCGTCCGGCTACTCGAGCTGTCTCGGTTAGTTGGCGCGGTCCCAGGAAGATGAGAGCCACCAGCAAAATAAGCACAAGTTCCCACATTGATATACCGAACACTGAACGCCTCGTGAAACCAATAAACGAAAAATAGAGACCTACCGATAAACCTCGCAGCTCAGATGTCAATTTCTGTAGATATCACTCTCTCCACATAAAAAATGTCCATATAGTGTGGACCGCCTCCCCAAGATTCTATCAAGAGGGACACGTTCCCGATCAGGGCGTCTAAACGTCTGTCGGGGGAAGCGAATCCGGTTTCATCGTCGGATAAATGACTCATCCACTCAAGAACACCTGTACGGAGGCATATTTTCACTTCGAAACCCCTGCCGGCCTTTATAAGGATTAACTGTCCGCAGTGGTTTTGGTCTGCTGAAGACTCGGGGTGCTTGATGTCGTAAAGCTCAACATCATGGCCACGGATGGTCCGAATCAGTTCGACTTTTCGCATCTCTGCGTCGAAAAGAGCCTCAGTTTTCTGATAGCACGGCCCACACAGCGATGACTCCTCCTTAGGAACAGCTGCTTCGCGCTCTCTGCAAAGAGTGCACAGGTCGCCGCTGGATGATAAAGGCGGCATGTCAATCCTCCAGAATTCCAGTTGGTGATGTTCGAGTTTTTTTCCGAGCCCCTGTCACGGGTTTTCTCTTGTTACTGCCCCCCCCAGCTCGTCTTTGGAGGATGCAGGGTCTTGACCTTGCCCCAGAGTTCATAGTAATGCCCTTCCTGGTGTCGTGCCCACTTATGATAGCACCGGCCTCAAGCATTGAAAAGGAGAAGATCAATTATGCGGATGGGAAGACTGATAACTATTGTCGTACTGATGACTATTCCGTGGCATACATCATGGTCAGCCGGTCCCAGAATCAGTTTTGATAAAGAGATCCTGGACTACGGCAAGGTTTTTTACGGAGACACGGTCAAAGAAGAATTCACCGTTACGAATACTGGAGACGAAACTCTTATCATTGAGAAGCTTCACGCTAGTTGCGGTTGCACGAAAGCCATCAAGGGATCGACCGATGTGCCTCCGAAAGGCAGCAGCAAAATTTTCACAGCATTTGATACGAACGGGCTCAGGACAGGACGAAAAGAAAAGAGCATTTTCGTCCACTCCAATGATCCTCAAAGACCGGTGGTAAAGCTTACCCTGCTAGCAGATGTCGTCAAAGATCTTAACGTCGAACCACCCTCTCTTGCCAAACAACTACCAGGTTTTGTACAGACGGTTTCTTTTCTCATGAAAATTACAAACACTTCTGATAAAGCCTGTTCACTGAGAGGAATCAAACCCCAGGCCGATGGCCTTCAGGCAACGATAAATTCTGCGCCGGTTCTTGTGGAACCGCACGGGACAGTCCCTTTTACAATTCTCTTTAGTCTAAATAAGGAACCTGATCGGTACTACTACATGGGACGTCTGCTTTTGGAAACAGACCACCCCAGAGAATCAGAGATCGAAATCCGATATTTGATTAAACTAGGCAAGACTGAATGATTTAAGATAGATAATGTGGTTCGGCATGAAACGAACCTGCATGGTTCCGGTGAAGTCATTTCAGTGTGACTTAGCCGGAGATCGGCCACGAAAGCGATTTACCATCGGGACGTAGGACCGGTGGATCCATGATAGGCCGGACGATATTATCCGGTGGCAGGAAAGATTCTTTCACTCGCACCGTGCTCTCCTCTTGATCATCAGACCTGAAGCTGTTTATGAGACGTAGCGCCTGATCAACGCCGTATTTCCATAAAACAATGGCCAAGGCACCCAAAGCCGCCAGACCGAAGAATGACATGACAAGGAGAATATACCCGATCCATTTTGCACCTATGCTTTCGGGAGAAAGAGGAATTGCGAGCAGCAGTAATAAAAAGAAAGACTTGGGAAGAGTTCCGAGACTTCCTAGAAATGCCTTGAGACAATCAAGTACTTTAACAGCTATTCTGAACCCACCCCATATCAATCCAGCGCCAAAAACCAGGAATGCACAAACTCGTGCCATGAATATCATACTGGATGAAACCTCCAGTCCACTAAAGAGGAAATTTAGTTGGAAAAAATTTTGGATATGTGCCAGATTTTCCCATGGTATTTGCATAGAATACTCTCCAGGTAGTTCCCAACGATTTAGCTATATTCTTGCGAGTTTAGTTTAATAAAACTAAACACTATTCTGAAATCGTTATTACTATTAAGACATATTATCTGGGTTTTTTCAACAAAAAACAAATGACACATGTCTGGTTCAAATCGAAAAGAATCACCGACGTTGAAACGATGGGTCGCTTTGGTTAGCCAAGATTTATTGACAAAGCAGGCCCATAACAATAAAGTTTTGGCTAGGAAGGAGATGTGGATTCTGAAAGCCCATGAATATCCAGTCATACGTGACAAACAAATTGTTAATTCTAGTTTTCCTGATAGGAATTTCGGCCTTGGCATTCTGTATTGGATGCGACC
>CAIXMD010000020.1 GCA_903920415.1 uncultured Desulfomonile sp. | reverse complement strand
GGCCTCAACACATTGCCCAGGGAATGTACCGCGCCTGCAACCCTATCACCTTTCAATTCAGCCTTCTCAGGCGGAAAGGGCTTCTTCAGGAGCTGGTAAATTTTTATTGCGTACATTGTCGCCATGAAGGCCAAACACACGTATTGGACTGGCTCCTCCAAAACGGCTAAGGCGTGGCTTATATTATTTTCCATGATTCTGCTAACTCCCTTCGGTCGTTATTTATTTTTACCCCGGTAGGGGTCTTGATTCTGAATTTCGGATGGTAGTCGAAGAGGTTAGTAAATTACCAATTACAGTCTAAAGACGCCCCTCGTCTACGAAAACCACACTAACTCCAAGGATGAAATAAGGGAAAAACTGTTCTTGAGTACTTCACAAACTTACTTCTCTTAAAATATTTTTGATGAATAGACAAGTCAAGCTATTTCCTATAAATTATCTAGTTATTTATTTCCATGTCAGATGATGAATTTAATTATCCGATTTGGAGAGATTTAAAAGGTACCCCTGCCATGCCAGATCGAAACCATAATAACTCACAGCGGGCCGACCCCTGAGCACTGGTTGAATAACCTTAGATATTTTTTCCTGTTCTCGTTGACAGTGCTGCGTGACTGGTGTATGCAAATTCTCTCAGCGATCCGGACCAACTCCTTACGGAAAATATGACCCACAACTATAGATTTTTAGTAGTATTGTTCATACCGATCCTAGCGGCCTGTTCATATACCGCAAGTCTTGTGAATAAGGATGTCCCGACCAGCGGTTCCATCTCTGGATCTCTTGCCGGATTTTGCTCATTCACGCCAGATCGTTCCCCATCTACGAACACTTATAGCAACAAGGCCTCGAGCAACAAAAAATCCTCCATACAAGCTTCCCACGAACTTCAACGTACCGAGAATCCCCTTGTAGGCCAATTAAAGTTCCCGATTCCCGAAGGTTGTCTCTCTTCTCCCTTCGGTTACCGACGAGGTATTTTTCACAGCGGCGTTGATATCACGGCCGACAAGGGAGACCCAATCCTGGCCTGCGCGGACGGCACGGTAATTTTTGCCGGAACTATGAAAGCCTACCGAAGGTATGGTCAAATGGTCCTTATTGGCCACGGCGGTGACGTTTATACCCGCTATGCCCATGCCAGCAGAGTGTTGGTGCGTAGTGGTCAAAAGGTCCGGCTTGGAGACAAGATTGCCCTAGTGGGAAGCACTGGGCGAGCCACATCACCCCATTTACATCTTGAGGTACAAGTTGCAGGAAAGCTCTATAATCCCGTGGCTTGTTTTTCGTCGGAACAATTGAGGCAAATACGAGTAGCAAAAAACTTTCCCTCGTCACCCATGGGCCCGGTCAGCGCCGGCCGCCGAATTTCCGATCTTTTGTCTTCTCTTCGATGATTCCATGCCCGTCCTGGATTTTCACCTTCATGTAGGGACCGGACACCACTGGAATCCTAGGGTGATTTTTTTTCAACAAATCAATCCTGAATACATCCAAGATTTTACTGACGATATTGCCAGGGAAGGCGTGCTCGAATACCTTGGCTCGCAGGAAGTTGACCGGGCCGTTGTGCTCTCCGAGTACGCACCTGTAATACCGGCGGGGTGACAACTGCTTCCCTCGTACGCGCACTTCAGCCCCGACGGAACACGACTATTTCCCGTATATGAAGTTTTCCGCCGCTGGAGAATTTTCTGGACAGATTCGTTTTTGGAAGAGACTGGCCTGATATCGCATCAATTGCAGGACAGGTCGATCTACTGGTAAAATTGCCGCTAGCCAGCAAAATTATCGATGCCATACTTTGGGATAACAGGAACAGGCTTCTCGGAATAGTTTCTTGAAACTCAGTTCCAGCTTTGTACAGGGCGGAGCGAAGAAATTTGACGTGACAAATCTTTACACCTAGTTCCAGTTTAACTATAAGTGTCTTGTCAGGGAGTTCCGGTGGGTCTCGGTCGCGAAGAAGGGTTTTGCCTTACGAATCGGAGAAGATCCGCCGTTAAACTGAGAGTACTAAAGTTAATTGTCTTAAATTAAGGTATGCCAACGCCGATGAATGATTCGGCGAACGTGCAAACTGGAGTTCGTCATGATCATAGGGGTACCGAAAGAAATCAAGGAAGACGAATACAGAGTAGGTATTGTTCCCTCGGGCGTTCGCTTATTGGAAGAACACAGCCATACTGTGCTGATAGAAAGAGGAGCCGGCGTTGGTTGTCAAATCTCTGACGAGGAATACGCGGATGCCGGAGCAATAATTGTGGATAGCAATGTTGAAACCTACGGCCGTTCTGAAATGATCATGAAGGTGAAGGAGCCTCAAGATAAAGAGTATAGCCTGTTGCATGAGGGCCAAATCCTTTACGCGTTTTTGCATTTGGCTCCTGCTGCTGAACTAACCCAAGCACTTCTAAGGACAAAAGTTATCGGTGTGGCCTATGAGACAATTCAGTCTCGAGACGGCTCATTACCGCTGTTAGTTCCAATGAGCGAGGTAGCCGGCAAGATGGCGGTTCAAATCGGGGCGCATTTTCTGGAGAAGACCCAGGGGGGCAGAGGAGTGTTGCTTGGCGGAGTGCCCGGCGTTCGGCGTGGCCGAGTGACCATTCTCGGTGCAGGAACAGCCGGGATGGCATCCGCCAAAATTGCTGTAGGCATGGGAGCTGATGTTTACGTTATCGACATTGACCAGAACCGCTTAATACATATGGACGATATTTTCGGAAATCGAATTTCGACAATGATTTCGAATTTCGACAACATTTTTTACTCGGTGGTCAATTCACATCTCGTGATCGGTGCAGTGCTGATTCCAGGTGCACGAGCGCCTCGGCTCGTCACCCGCGATATGGTGCGGGCAATGAAGCCGGGGACTGTGATTGTCGATGTGGCGATAGATCAGGGAGGATGTATAGAGACATCGCGTCCTACTACTCATGGCAACCCGACTTTCGTAATTGACGACATAATCCATTACTGTGTCCCCAATATTCCAGGAGCGGTAGCTCGAACCTCTACTTTCGCCCTGAGCAACGTCACTCTCCCTTACGCCCTAAGGCTTGCTGATGAAGGTTTTGCCGGAGCCGTAAGCCGGTACAGGAATCTGGCCAAAGGAGTCAATGTATACAAAGGCTTTGTAACCCACGAGAAAGTGGCCCAGGCGTTGGGTCACCCTCACACTCCTTTGAGTGAAGTAGTGGGGAACTAAGCGAACTCTTAAGTGCTGCTTACAGTGATCAGTCTTTTCATTTACACACCCCCGTTCCTAAAAGGAAAGGAGTTCATTATGGAAAAAATTTGGTTCAAATCATATGCTCCGGGAGTCCCGCATATGGTGGAGTTTTTGGATGTGACTCTTCAGGATGCTTTGACGAAAACAACTGAGAGATTCCCTAATAGGCCTGCAGTTGTGTTCCAGGGTAAAGTTCTAAATTATAAGGAATTAGACGAGATTGTTTCTAGATTTGCCTCGGCACTTAAGAGTCTTGGAATAAAACCTGGCGACAGAGTAGCCCTTTTAATGCCGAACCTGGTTCAGACGGTCGTGGGGATTTACGGAGCATTGCGTATGGGCGCGGTTGCAGTCCCCAACAACCCTCTTTATACGGATTGGGAACTTGAACACCAATTTAACGATTCCGGGTCTCAACTGCTCATCTGTCTGGATACTCTGGTGCCAAGAATGGTGAAATTGACACCAAAAACAGGCATAAAGAAAATCATATCCTGTCACATCCGTGACTACCTTCCGTTTCCCCTGAAACAGCTTTTTCCCTTTGTAAAAAAAGACCTCCATCTGAATACGCCTTCCGGGAAGGACCTTTACGAATTCACAGACCTGATAAAGCAGCACGAGCCGATTGGAGAGAATTACAAATCGGATATGGACGACACGGCAATTCTTATCTATACGGGCGGAACGACCGGCGTATCGAAGGGGGTTCAGCTAACTCATAGGAATCTATCGTATAACTGCCAACAATCAAAATCATGGATACCCTCTTTTATCGACGGACATGAGATCTGCTTAGGATGTCTTCCGTTTTTTCATGCGTACGGAATGACCGCTGCTTTGAACATGTCTATCTTCTACGGGTGGTCCAACGTGCTCATTCCTAAACCCGAAGCCAAGTCAATACTGGACGCTGTCCATAAGTTTAGGGTCACTTTTATCCCAGCGGTGCCCACCCTGTTTAACGCGATGATAAATTTTCCGGAAATTAAGAAATACAATCTCAGTTCAATCAAAGCATGCTTGTCAGGTGCAGCACCCCTGGCAATGGAAACAATTCGGAGCTTCAAAGATCTCACCGGTATCATGCTGTTGGAAGCTTACGGCCTGACCGAAACCAGCCCTTGCACTCACGCCATCCCCGTGGGAGGAAAGGAAAAGCCGGGATGTATCGGCCTCCCGGTTCCAAACACAGATGCCAAGCTGGTCGACGTGGATGATTACACCAAAGAGATCACCGCTTTCGGTGAGCCCGGCGAGCTTTGCATCAAAGGTCCTCAAGTAATGAAGGGATATATTAACCGCCCCGATGAGACCATTGCTGCCATAAAGGATGGATGGTTCCTGACTGGGGACGTCGCCACCGTAGATGAGGAGGGTTTTTTCAAGATCGTGGATCGGAAAAAGGACATGATTATTTCCGGAGGATTTAATATCTATCCAAGGGAAGTTGATGAAGTGCTCTATGCACATCCCAAGATTCTTGAGGCATGCGCGATCGGAGTTCCGGACACGTATTCGGGAGAGCGTATCAAAGCCTTCATTGTCCTCAAAGAAGGACAAACAGCCACAAACGATGAGATCATTGATTTCTGCAAAGATAAACTGACCAAATATAAGGTCCCTAAATATCTAGAATTTGTGGATAACCTTCCCAAAAGCGTTGTGGGCAAAATCTTGCGTAAAGAGTTAAGAATAATGGACCAGGCCAAACAGGAATAATTTATTG
>CAIXMD010000019.1 GCA_903920415.1 uncultured Desulfomonile sp. | reverse complement strand
TCATGGTATGGCTGTTCGAGGTGGTTCGATCAATAGTCATCTACGGATTGGCCCATTTTATTCATCACTGGTTCGTTACGGCCATGCTGATTTCATTCTGTCACTGGACTCGACCGAAACCGCAAATAACATTCATTACCTAAAACCTGACGGAATTGTGGTGGAGAATTCTCCTCTCCCCGAAGAGTTAGGCACAAGGCGTATCGATGCCACCAGCATAGCCAAGGGGTTGGGCCGAATACAGCTTGAAAATGTGGTTCTTCTTGGATTCGCCACCACTATGAATGGGTTCCCGGTCTCTTCAGAGGCGATGATGGTACACCTGAAAAAAGATCCAAGGGAGTACGTACGCAAAATGAACATCCTGGCTCTCGAAGCAGGAATTAAAACGGCATCGTAATTTTTTGGATTTCGCTCACAATCAATCTAACTGCGCCGGAGGGAAGCGGCTTTCTGGTCCAGTTTTCATGACCAATGTGCCAGAAGGCTGTAGTGAGGAACGGGGTAAACAGGAGGCATCGTGGGGATTGAGGAAGTATTGCTGGGCTTGGCAGATCGTGTTCTGGACTTTGATGAAGCTTCCCTAGCTCAACTTCAGGAAAAGTATCTGAAAAAAGTGTCGGAGTTTGCTCCGGTTCGCGAATGGGAACGTGATATGATACTGTACTTCTTAATTAATTCCGTTCGAGTAAAAAACAAGATATTTAATGAGAATGTTAAAGGACACGTGCGCTCTGAGCAGCATAAACCATCGAGAAGTTTGCTAAGAATAGTAAAATAACTTGATTTATATTGTAATTTTTTATTAAATTCATATATATATTTGAAATAATATCATTTTAAAATTGTGGAAACTTTTTTTAAACTTGATTTTCTAATTAAAAAAGGATAATATGAATGGTGAAATTATGGGCGGTTCTTGCGGCGGTTTAATAAGATGTATTTGTTGATAACCATAATGGTTCGTCAACTCTCGTAGCCTCCTGCTGGAACGCTTTGGCCGAAAGGAGACTCATAATGGGAAGAAGATGGGTTGGTTTTTTGAGCGCTGCCCTGGCTACTGTTCTCATGGTTGAACCTGCTCCGGGTCAGTGGTCGCAAGGTCAGGATAATGATGGGGGATACGGTAATTCCAGCCTTATGCAGAGCCCGACCGGCAGCATTGATGGGTCCAGTCCACCTGTATATTACCCCGACTGGAACAATTACTTGGATAACTTGCAGCGAGCTGGTGGTTACGAGGCCGTAACGGGTTCTTATCCTAACTCCGTTCCAATAACCAGTTACTATCCTTCGTCATCTTCAGGCCAAGTCTCCTCGCCAGGAACTACGTCGCAGCCCGGAATGTATTCAAATACACCCGAACAGTCCGCCGGTTATGGAGCGAGCGGGCAGCAGGCACCCGGGTCCCAAGGGTATGCTGCTCCTGGTTACCAGACTTACCAAGCGCCTTCTGCCGGCACTCAGCAGGTTACCAGTTCCCCACAGAGCGCCAAGTCCACGAAGAAGCGTAGTAAAGCCGGGGCTCAGCAGCAGTTAGCGGAAACGGCCCAACAGCAAGCTTATTACCAGCAGCAGCAGCAGGGCGCATATCAACAGCAGAGCGCTTATCCGCAACAGGCTTATCAGTCTCCCCAGGGCTACCAACAACCTTATCAGCAACAGCCATACCAGCAACAGGGTTACCAGCAACAAGGTGCCTATGGGCAGCAATCCCCTCAGCAGGGTTATCAGCAGCAAGGTTATGGCCAGGCTCAGGAATCAGGCCAGGCTCAGGAATCAGGCCAGTCTCCGTATTCTTCCGACCCCACAGTGCAAGAGGCGCAGCGCAAAGCTTACGAAAGGGCGGTTGCTCGCCAGCGCGCGGTGGAACTAGCTGCTCAACAACAGGCCGCAGCCCAGGAATTGCAGCAGACTCAGCAAATGTACCTGTCCGCTCAACAAAAACTTCAAGAACAGGAACAACGACAGAGGGCTTTGCAGGAAGAATATCACAAGAAGGCCGTAGGGGAGGCCTATGAGCAACTACGCACTTCTCAACAGAAATACTATGACCTTATGGGAGTTTCCGGTGAAAGCGGCCGAGCGCCCCAAAGAGTCCAGGAGGTGAGGGCAGGAGGGGCCCCGACAGCATCACCGGCCATGCAGCAGTACCCGCAACCTGCAGCAGGCCCGGCACAACCCATGCAGTATCCGCAGACCGCAACGGCCCCTCCACAAAGCCAGGGATATGGCGGGATCCAGGGTGGATATCCCGTTTCGCCAGGAGCCGTACAGGCTGGCACAGGCTCTCAGCCCATGAGTCCTTATTCGCCTAACCCATCCAGCCAGCCGACCCCTATTCACGTTCAAGGCGCTCCGCAACAACAAAGCGGTACCGGGGGAGGCTTGTGGTCGACACTCAAAGACATTTTTGCCCCGTCAAACCAGGCAATGAGTCCGCCCCAGAGGGCTGGTTTTGGACCCAGGAACAGAAGCAGCGGTGATGAATTGTAGTTTTCTAAAGCGTCGCTGACCAGAGTCCGGCTCTTTGAGCCGGACTTTTTCGTTATGGCACTAGAAATTGAGGTGGGGCTTATTTTCGGGATTAAGCTGTTGATAGGTTTGTTGAATTATTTCATTGAGATATCGTTCCGGGTTCTCGATGGCCTCTTTCGGAATGATAAATTCTTGTCGGCCTGTTCTCTCCATGACCAGCTTTAGTCCATGATGATAGTTCTGAAAAATCTTTCTGCATATTATGAGAGGCTCTTCAGACCCTTTGAGCACAAGCGTTATCAACTCCCTGAGAGCTTCGCCGGAAAACCGTATTCTTAAACCATACTGGTTTTCAAACTCTTTCTCGAAGCCATGAATTTCTTGCTCTACTTTAATAAACCGACCGTACGTGGTCTCAGGCTGTACACCTAGTTGTACGGCGGCATCCACAACCGTTTCCAGAGCCCAGTCGCTTAAAGCCTTGCCGAAGCGTTTCTCGAATTCGGACTGTCTCGCTACTAAATCTTCGAGTAACTCCGCACGCTCCACCGAATCGACTTCGTCAAAGACCTCACACCTCGAGGGATGAGAATCATCGTCAAGAATATCTTGGAGATATTTCCTTGAACTTGTAACCAAGTCTTTTGTGACGGCAAATCGGGCGATGTCTGTTGACGGAAGAACTCTTTCGAAGCCTACAAGAATCTTTTCCATTACGCTTATGAGAGCCCGTGCCCCAGTTTTCTCCGGGTAGGCCATCTGGGCTATGGTTTTCAGGGCTGGGTCTGTGAACCTAATGTCTATTCCATACGACTTGAAATCCTGTTTTTTGGCTGTCACTACTGAAGAATATCTATTTTTTAGGATCTGGTAAAGATCGTCCTCATCCAGGTCTTCGAGAACTGCGATTACAGGAAGACGTCCTACAAACTCTGACTCAAAGCCATATTCAATCAAGTCCTCTGCCTTGATTTCTCGAAACAGCTCAGTCCTGTTTTCTTTCTCCTTCAAGGCGGCTCCGAATCCCAGACCTTTGCGAGACATCCTCTTAGAGACGATTTCTTCCAAACCGTTAAAGGCTCCGGAAACAATAAACAGTATGTCCCTCGTGTTGATGGTGCGTTTCAGCCGCTTGCCGGTTTTCTGGAAATGGGCTGCAGCCTCCATTAAGGATACGGGATCGTGGGCGACCTTGAGATCAACTTCAGTTTCTTCCATGGGTTTGAGCAGGTTTCTCTGAACACCGGTTCTGCTTACATCCAGGCCGATAATGTTGGCCGAAGACGCTATCTTGTCAATTTCATCCACATATATTATTCCATAACTAGCCTTTTCTATGTCGCCGTCAGCCTCCTGGACCAAGTCTCTGACAAGGTCTTCGACATCTCCACCCACGTACCCGGTTTCACTGAACTTTGTCGCATCTCCCTTTACAAAAGGTACCCCGATCTTCCGGGCGATAAGCTTTATAAGGTAAGTCTTTCCCACACCAGTAGGGCCAATCAGGATAATATTATTTTTTATGCGACCGATTCCCTCCCGGTCTGCGCTTTCTCCTCTTTCTTGAAAATACCTAATCCGGTTAAAATGTGTACATATCTTGGTGGCAAGAATTTCCTTGGCTACATCTTGACGAATCACGAACCGGTCCAGGTATTCATGCAGTTCAGCCGGCTTCATCTCGAATCGCATGGCCGATGGGCCGGAATCCTCTGTAACTGTTTCACTACCTGTTTCGTCGACTCCGGGCCATGGTCCAATTTGAGTTCCCATCACTCGGATTCGGTTACCATATTTATTTGCAAGAAATTCGTTGATCTCCTTTTCAATCTCTTTTGGATCTGGAATATTTGCTCCTTCGGTTTTTTCTTTGCGACTCATGGTCTTGACCCTTTCCCAATTATAACTGAGCAAAATTTTTTTTAGCTCTATTAAGAGATAAGTATAGTTTTCCCATAAGTCAACCTGTTACCTTCGGGAGATAAACTCCGAATGGAAATCCAAGAAATCCCATTCCTAGCAAATTGACTAACGGTAAGTTTTTCAGAGGGATTCTTCGACTTGAACACCATGGAATCGGCACATAACCTCATCACGCTCGTCCGGCCCGCCAGCACGATATCGGCATCCCCCTCCACAAGTATCGGCGTGGGTACATCCAAAGCATTTCGTTTGCCCAATTGGGACATGGACCACCCTCGCCCAGGCCTCTTCCAAGCCTTCGTCGACTGAGCCGAGAGATAGTTCCTGGTAGAGTCCGCAACGGCAAACGTTACCGGAAGGCAGGACTGCTGCCAGGTGGCGACCGCAAGTCCATCCTGGTGAGGTCCCATGATAGGACCCCCCGAATCCGTAAGACATCTTTACCGCTGCTTCTTCCGGGGCGACGTACAATTCGTGATTTACCTGCCACCGTCCTTTGAGACATGGGTAGTCGACGCTCCATTCTTTAGCTCCATTTTCGACGACCAAGAAGCTCATATCATCCCATTCGTCAAGATTCGCTTTGTGAATCATGGTCGCCACGGACAGATCCAGTCCATTTCTCCTTGCAATCTTCATAGCTTCTACTGCTCTCCGGAACGTTCCTTTTCCCCTTATGGCCTCATGCCCCCGCTCCATTCCGTCCAGACTTATCTGAACCTCATGAAAATTCAGTTTAGATGCCAACTTATCATCCAAGAGCATTCCGTTGGTCAGGAGTACCGCTCTGATGGGATAGTCGCCGATAATATCGTTTAGCAATGGGAAATGCCTGTACATGGTCGGCTCTCCGCCGCTCACCAGGATGCGAAGACCGTGCATGTGGGTGAACTGATCCAAAAGGGGACGTATCAGATCCGGAGAAAATTCATCTGACTCTGTTTGGCCAAGGTAACAGTGGGAGCAGGAAAGATTGCATCTAAATGTGACAAGCCATTCCAAATACCTGAGTGAAGGAACTGGTGATTGCCCTTCCCTGATAACAATTTCACGAGGTGTAGGGCTTATCCACAAGAGATCCTCTTCTCGACAGAAATCCAAGAACCCGGGGTCAGGGTTCAGGTCTTTTACGCGATTGGTCCCGTCACATCGGATAAGAAAATCAAACCCTTCTTGGTTAACTTCGTAAAGCTCATCCTTAACAATATGATAGAGATAGTTATGCTCCAATTTCTTAATAGAGCACCTGGGAGTCAAGGATAGGTAAGATTCCCGGGCACGATCAATTAAATCTGCTCCCCGAACGTCATCTTCGAGTAGTTTTCCATCGTGTAGAAGTTGGGAAATCAATATCAGGCCTCCGCAAGGGAGACATCCTTCGGAGGACTCAGAAGCGGTGAAGTCACAACCGTCGATCAAGAACGGACAATGGACACAGATATGGTTGTAAAGAAAGGATTTCTTAAATGAGGGGTCAAAGGGCTCCGCTGTCTTGAATGTATCAAGCAGAGCCCTTTTTGTTAAAATGAGGCTTGCCAGAGAATAACCCCGGCAACGCTCCTCCTCCGTTCGGTCGGCTTTGAAAAAGGTGCAGTGGGCCCGACAAATCCATTCCTCAGCGCCGTACGAATCCATGCACGAAATCTTTCAGGTACCTAAGAAACTTCCGTCAACACACACCGTCAACAAGAACTCTTGCACTTGCAAAGGCCTTTTGACATCTTTACTACTTTTTTAATTGTCATGGTGTCTCTCCTCTTAATTCGCTTGATAATTCTAATTAAACGTTAGGTCTATTTTGTATGGTAGTCAAATACATTGTGTCTTTAAAGTAGCTTATCCTGTGGCATATTGCACATTACCTCAAAACATGGCATGATTTTACCCTATCCCATTCATAGATAACACGACATATCACCAACACATAATTAGTACTACCGGGTCTGGAAAGAGCGCGCCTTGTGGTGAAATCAGCCTAAAACATGTCCACGTGTGGGGGGGCATACTTCCTTGGAGTAATATTTTGGCTTTAATCTAGCAATATTGGAAGGTTGTCGGTATACGTTGCTTTGCTGCGAACGGCAAGACCGGTTTCGCGGCCGAAGCACACCCACTTACCGGCGAGGTTCATTTATTGTGTTGCCCGGAATAAGCTTCCTTTTTTGGCTCAATATCCCCACCATCTTCGGTAATTTTGTTGGTAATTCTGCCAATAATTGTTCACGCTTCGCCGGTACGGATCTCCCTGACCCCCAGCTTCTGGGTAAGGTAGGATGGTTTCCCTTCCCTCAACTTCTTTTACTTCAGTTATTGCGAGAATTGCCTTTTCAATCAGAGCGCGTCGCTTTTTATGCAAGCCACTAACATCTTTATTCTTGCCTGACCTTCCAGTAGAAATGCACTCTTGCATCTCTGCGAATGCCTGATTTTCGACATTCAGGAGGTTTCGACATTCATTTCTCTTGCCGACGAGAATATCCTCCTTGGCCTGTAATGCGTCTGAGACCTGTTTTGCTATTGTCTTGCCTGTGGAATTGCTTACCAGTGGACGCTGTGCGACCCGCTCAACCGGTAACTGCTGAATGGACATGTAACTGTTAAGTTTGTCTTTGAGATCCTGGTGAACCATCTCCCATCTGTCTCTAATAACAAAGCACTGGGAATCATTGTCCTGAGATGCGGCTTGACTAAACAGCAATAAAATTCCCAGGAATGAAAAACCTACCACAATAAAGCTATATGTATGCATGAATCGATATTTGTTATTCACCAGTACGATCTCCTTTCGCCAGCCCCATGACAAGGGTTTCGCCACTTATCATCCCTTTATTACCAAGATATTTTAAACCATTTTAAGAGAACTTACCAGTCTAATTACTAATTTTATGTTCTTTTTACCTAATGATATAAAGGCTTGATGCCGAGATGCAGTAAACGACTCTTATCAACAACTGATTCTAATTATTTTTCCCACATCGTCCAGCGACTTCTTCCATGAGGGCAGTAATCTTTTCAGAAAGAAAATATTCAATTCCACCTCTTTCGAAGGAATCCCGGACCATCTCGATAAAATCTTCGAAGGCTCCTTCGCTTTGGAGGATTGTGCGAGCGTTTGCCGCTTCTTGTTCCGTATATTCGTTGTTCCTGTTTTCAGCTACTTGTCCGAATGTTTCTCGAAATTCCCTCTTGCCTCCCCAAAAAACCACTACATTGTCCATATATTTATTGAGTTCTTCAAGATGCCGAATGAGTTCCTGACGACTCATGCTTTCAAAATCCATGGATAACTCCCTATTCTTCTCGTCTGACCTATTGCTTCCTCTTGCGAAATCTGAAAGATCTCAGTACGTCCAGAATGCGATCAAAATCCTAAAGGGAGTTTCTTGATTTCCCTCAAATCTTGTGATTCCAGTGTGCGCAGGAGGTGATCCTCCCATCGAAAGAATTTTTTTGAAAGACGCTCGACTCTGTCCAGGATTTCCCCTAGTTCATCCACCAACTTCATATTTCTCTCTTTATGAGCTTTCTCCAGTTGCTCCCGCAAGTGTCGGATCAATTTTCTTGCCTGTTCGGGCGTCTCGAGAAACAGGCTGGGATCATAATTGCTCCCACGTCTTTCTCTTGGGCTCCATCTGATCATAATTTCATTGATGTGTTCACGCAACATGCGAAGGGATTCCTTGCATACTTAAACTGCAACTAACCGAATAAACATCGTTTCCTAACGTTTTTTCGATCACGACCCGAGCGAAGATGCAGACAGAATGAATGTCTTCCTAACCCGGATCAAGACCTTCCGGCATGGAGTAAATGATACACCATCCCGATGGATATTTCAATGCGGCTGTTCATGGTTATTCACCCACGAGAGTTTCTTTACACAGACCAGTGGAAGTCACGGCAAATTTTCCTCGTGACTTTCCGGCGTGTCTTGACGACCTAACTGCCATAGATATACGAAGATATGGGTTTAAATGTGATCCTGACATCCAAAGATTTTCCAATATCTCAACAACATGAGTTTTTAATT
>CAIXMD010000018.1 GCA_903920415.1 uncultured Desulfomonile sp. | reverse complement strand
GAAATCCAGTACAGACCCTCAACGGGCCGTTTGGCAGCCGCGGTATATTCCCAGAGAGACTGTGGAAAAGGACTCCAGAAAGGGAAGCTGAATATCCACCAATCATCACCCTGAAAACCGATGTCTCCCACCAGTACGGCCAAAGTCAAGCAGCACAACACCAGTGCAGCAGTTGCAAACCAGCCGGTCCTCACAAAGGCTCGAAAACAATTGAAGCTCGGTTGCATAGCTGACAACCCTTATCCTAGACCGAGAGCACAGACACAAACCAGGATCGGAGCAATATTTTCCTTCTCTTTGAATCCTCGCGTTCTCTGTGGTACATAGTCTCCATCCCGGCTGACAGGAACGTCAGTAGCGCATGATCGGCCTGTTCCGTTTGTCTGCCACGAGTTCCATTATGCGGCCGTAGATCTCTTCAAAAGGCTCCTCTGAACTCTGAAAATAATGGACTTCATCTCGAATATTACTACGACGAACTCCTTCAACCATATTAAGGACCTCAATGTGCACCAGGGCTTCAAGTCCGGCCAGGAAGTTAAACTTGTTCGGGTCCACGTAAGTGTTAAAATAATCGGGCATCGAGGCAATGTCCCAGACGCAACGAGGCATCCTGCACGCTTCGTAAGTTAACTCAAGCCGGTTGCGATGGTGCTCTTTCAGGAAAGCCACTCGGTTTTTTAAATTCTTGACTATCCGCCCGTGCGCGGGGAGCACGAGAGCTACGTCGTCGTAGTTGCCCAATTCTTCAAGAGTCTGTAAATAGACGAGAAGATCATCCGGGTGGGGAGTGATGGGACTGAGCAGCACGTCCCCGCAAAGCAAGACCTTTTCCCCCCTGGGTTTGCCCACCAGAAGCCCTATGCTGCCAGGCGAGTGACCAGGCAAATGCTTCACTTCAACTCCTTCAATCGTTGATGCGCTAATCGCAAGAGGGCTGTCCTGCAGAATAGGCGTATCAACTTTGATGGACACTCCCAAAGATTCTAGGTCAAAGCCACGAAGCTGATCTCCTTTAAGCAATTGCTTAGGAGATGAAGGCGGGGGCATTCCGACAGCAATCATCTGCTGCTGTTTGGATATCCACATATTTAACATTCCCCAAGGATTACAAATTTCAGGGGTATCTAGAATGTGAGCTGAGACCACAGCTTTTCCTCGGCTGAGAATTGCGTTTCCCATGAGGAAGTGATCGGGATGGCCGTGCGATATCAGGAGAAGGTCTATGTCGGGGATTGAGTATCCGGCGAGTTCCATCCCTTCTAGAAACTCCTGTTCACTGTGGTCATCCGACAGGTTTTCCACTTCCGGCGGGATGGGCTGGTTGCGCCAATAATAGAAGAAAGCCTTGGCCAGATGCGTGGGAATTCCGGTATCCATTAGGATGAGAGCCTCGTTTTGGATCAGGTACATATGAGTCGGGCCTGGGCCTATAACGTCTGGACAGAATGTGGTTATTCGGGTGATACTGCACTTGTCTCCAGGTAAATTGTAGCGCCTCACACCCCCGCTGCCGATGATGGAATTGGGTTTGAGTTGAGTTTCTGTAAAGGGCATGGAATCTGTACCTCATTGTAGCGCTGACAACGGCAATGCCAACTATTGAGCCGGTCAGATTTTCACATTGATTAAGCCGAATGAATGCAGCGGAAAGGATATCAATTTTTTCTTGCTATTGTTCATAGAACCGTTATAAAAAATATCAAATCTTATATCACCATACCGCATATGCGAACCAAGAGAAGCCTGACGGCTTCAAAAATGTCCTGTCGTCAGGCTTTTCGTTTGTACTGTCGACTCCTAAGCCATTGACAGGGATCCTCATCCGGCGGATACTGTAGTCTATTTTGAACAAACCCGGAGCCTATCTGATGAAAAACATCGTTGTAACCGGTGGAGCCGGCTTCATTGGAAGCCATCTGATAGAAGCGCTTCTTGATGACGAGACGAGCGTTGTGTGTTTGGACAATTTTTTCACCGGTACCAGGAAGAATATCCTCCCGTTTCTGAGGCATCCGAATTTTGAGTTTATCAGGCATGACGTGGTGGTGCCAATCCTATTGGAGGCAGATGTCGTTTATCACCTTGCTTGCCCTGCTTCACCCGTGCATTACCAGAATAACCCTATTAAAACACTGAAGACTTCAGTTCTCGGCACGCTCAACTTGTTGGGGCTTGCAAAGCGTGTCAAGGCTCGAATCCTACTCGCTTCCACTTCAGAAGTATATGGGGACCCCGAAGTTCACCCTCAGCCCGAGACATATAACGGGAATGTCAATCCAGTAGGTCCGAGAGCTTGCTATGATGAGGGCAAGCGCGCGGCGGAAACTCTCATGGTGGGATACAGAGACTACAACAAGGTTGACGTGACTATTGCCAGGATCTTCAACACCTATGGACCCAGAATGCTCCCCAATGATGGGAGAGTTGTCAGTAATTTTATTTGTCAAATCCTGAGAGGAGAAGACCTCACGATTTACGGAGACGGTTCTCAGACGAGGTCTTTCTGCTATGTTTCAGATATGGTAAACGGCCTTATCCGGCTAATGGACAGCTCAGAATCAGGGCCGGTGAATCTAGGCAATCCTGAGGAAATAACTATCCGCGAATTGGCCGAAACCATATTGCGTATGATCCCAGGCACGGGTTCAGACATTGTCTACAGGCCCTTACCTCAGGACGACCCAACCAGGCGAAGACCGGATATTTCTCTAGCTCGCAAAACACTTGACTGGAAACCGACAGTGTCTCTTGCTACAGGCCTGGAATCCACCATAGCTTTTT
>CAIXMD010000017.1 GCA_903920415.1 uncultured Desulfomonile sp. | reverse complement strand
GTCCCCTGTCACAAAGGAAGGGCTTTCTGAGAGTGCACGCGGAGCGTACGACTGGACTGGCAGGGCACGGATCCTGGAATCGAGGACGATTTGCTCTAAAGACTCCCCACCGGTGTATCCCAAAAGACGACTCATTCTCCGTCTGAATCCCAGGAACTTTGTGACGAATCTCGTGAACATGTACCGCATGATCGGGTCCGGATCGTTATCCAGAAGACCATCCTGAAAATAAGTAAGCAGCCCGGCGTAAAGGTCCTTAAACTCCTCTATCGTTCTCTTGACCATGAACTCGTTGTCTCTCATATCGATCGAGGGTCGCTTCCTTTTCAGATGGTGGACTAGTTTTAGTACGGGATCCTTCAGGTCCCTGCAGCCTAATGAGGGGGGGACAAAGATCATGTAGAACTCGTCAGCGTTGTCGGACACCGGACATTCGGTGACTGTTTCAAGTGGTTTCCAGTCCAGTTTGAGATAGATATCGAAGGTGGGGTCTTGCCTTGGTATTATGTTATCCAAGACTCCCACAGCGGATTTTTCGATCAATAAATCCCGGAAAGCTTCCAAAACCAAATTTCCAAGCCCTTTCTTACGAAATGGAGGCTCCACCTCAACGTACGCAAGATAATAGCAGGGGATAGGTTTATTCAAGTAGAGAAGGTTCAGTCTGCCCAGGCTTTCACCTATTTTTGATTTAATTTCGAAGACTTTGAAGCCGTTGCTGTGCCCGTCGGAATGGAGACGGTCTATTCTGGCTCCGGAAACAGTTGCGTCCACAAGGTTCCAAAGATCATCGAAAAGATCAGCGACTAAAGGCGAATCAGAACCGCCCCGGCGAGTTTCCTCACTCATCAAACTGATTAGTGCGAGGCGTTCGTTCAAGCTCAACCTTTTTTCTCCTGGGCCTACATCAGGAGAGATTTTCTCTACGAAAGGGTTGCTCATTGTTACTATCCTTTTCCCTCTGTTTCGCTCTGGGCAGCTCATAATAAAAAAGGCGGAGTTTCTACTCCGCCTCGTATTCCGTTCTTTATGCTCGTCACACTCAGCGCAGCATTCCGTCTCTCCTTGTAAAATAAAAGTAAAAATAAAGAATAGTAGTGACTATCATTTCTTTTTTATCCTTAAGTACTTTTTTATACCCTGCCGGAAGCTTTGTCAACACAATGGGCGCATCATTTTTCTGTCACCGGCAAACAACTGTAATAATTAATATTTATTTGCATTGTGCCTTGTCGGACACACAATGATCCTGGAGATCAGTTAGTTGATTGCCGGAGTTGACCCTAGATTCAAGGTAGTGCATGTTATGGTCTTCAAGAATTTTCCACACTATGTTTTCTTCGCAGAGCAGCAGGGATTTCTCTATGATCACTTGGAAATCGACTATTTCTAGAAGAAAGGAGCGCGTGTCTTGAGAGTGCTGTCAGGTATCCAGCCGAGTGGAACCCTTCATATCGGAAATTACCTAGGTATGATGAAACCTATGATTTCGTACATGAATCGGGAAAGTCTTTTCGTATTCATCGTTAATCTTCATGCCTTGACCAGTGTGATAAACGGCAAGAGGCTCTCGGAGGACACCCTCGATGTGGCCTCGGATTTTCTTGCTCTGGGTCTGGACCCCGACCGCTGTGTCTTTTGGGTTCAGTCCGACGTTCCGGAAGTGGTTGAGTTGTGCTGGATTCTGACGTGCATAACACCTATGGGGCTGCTGGAGAGGTGTCATTCCTACAAAGACAAGATTGCAAGGGGGATCTCCCCCAATCACGGCCTATTTGCGTATCCTGTTCTCATGGCAGCCGACATACTCTTGTACCAGTCTGATCTCGTTCCGGTGGGAAAAGACCAGAAACAGCATATAGAAGTGGCTCGGGACGTCGCCATGAAATTCAACAACATATACGGCGAGACTTTTGTAATACCGGAAGGTGAGATCAACGAAGAAGTTGCCACGATTCCCGGAACAGACGGACAAAAGATGTCCAAATCATACGACAACACCATTGAGATTTTTCTTGACCAGAAGACCTTGAAGAAGAAGGTGATGGGTATCAAGACCGACTCCACCCCTGTAGATAAGCCTAAGGATCCCAACACATGCAATCTTTTCCAAATTTACAGGCACTTTGCTCCGATTGATAGAGTTGCCGAGGTTCAGAGGCTTTACATTGAGGGTGGAGCCGCATACGGGACCATAAAGAAGGAACTTGTAGGTTTCCTATGGGATTTTTTCGGTGAATCCAGGCAAGAGAAGAACAGGCTTGCGAGGGATCCTGGATATGTGCGAGAGGTCCTGGCTACGGGCGCACATAAAGCAAGAACAGTAGCCATGGAGACAATCGATACCGTCAGGCAAAGAGTCGGTATTCGGTACTGACCATGACATCCAAAGCAAGCCCGCCGGATATACGGAAGATTGTCTCGATACTCAGGGAGCAGGTCCGCGACATGGCGCCCCCAATCGTCACCGAGATATCGAGAAGACAGGATCCGTTCGAAGTGCTGGTTTCCACAGTCCTCTCTCTGCGCACAAAAGATCAAGTCACCAGAGAAGCAGCCCGCAGGTTGTTTGAAAAAGGCCGAACACCCCAACAAATTTTCGGTTTGTCTGCAGAGAAGATTTCAGGCCTGATCTTTCCAGTGGGCTTCTACAGGACCAAAGCTGAGACTCTCAGGCGGATATCCGCCGATCTAATTGAGAAATATGAGGGTAAGGTCCCGGATGATCTGGACGAACTCCTCAAATTGAAAGGCGTGGGAAGAAAGACAGCGAACCTTGTAGTTACTCTCGGATACGGCAAGCCCGGCGTATGCGTAGACACCCACGTTCACAGAATCAGCAACCGCTTCGGCTATGTGGGAACGAGAACCCCGGAGGAAACCGAGATGGCCTTGAGGAAGAATCTCCCCAAGGATTATTGGATAGAATACAACAATCTTCTCGTCTGTTGGGGACAGAATGTATGCAGGCCCATATCGCCATTCTGTTCGAAGTGCGCGCTGGGTCCCCATTGTAATCGAGTGGGTGTTGTGAAGAGCAGATGACTTCGTTTTTCCTTGGACGATTCACCGTTCCCTCGTGGCGCCTTTATTCAAATCTTGTTCGAGTTTTTGAAGAAGTTTCTCGTAGGTGATTCCCATCTCCTTGGCCTTGCGCGTGCAATGGTCTTTTTGTATGTAATAGCCTATCGCGTATCCACCCGTCCCGGTCGCTAAGCCGAGGATAAACGCAGTCAGTGACCATCGAAGTACGAAGTCCCATCCTAGGTGAAGAAAAGCATGAACGGACTCCCAAAAAAAGTCTGCATGAATTATGGGGGCCATAAGGTCCCGAAAGGCTTCTGCGCTCATCACTGCCGATCTACCCAACAAGAGAGATCCAAAGTAATAGTATCCGTAGTACATGGGAATTACGGAAATAGGATTATTCACCCAGGTAAACGCAAACGCCATGAGGACATTGAATTTAAACAGGCTTCTGAGCAATCCCAGGCATATGAGCTGCCCCCCGAGCGGTACTGCAAACCCCACAAACAAGCCTACAGCTATCCCTCTGGCATCAAACCACGGCGGAGTGTTCGATGACACGAACGGGTCAAGAAAATACTTGCGTAAGAATATCCTCATCTTTATCCAAAACTTTGAAGGAGGCTATTTAGTCGAGGGATTAGCAGTAAAGTCCTTTTTCTTAATGCGTCGGTCCAGCTATCCTTTCTCAAACTTACTAAGATATGGTTTCAAAATCGGACTGAAGGGCAAGTTCCGCAACAGATCGCCTATTTTGTTTACAAAGAATTTGACAAAGTCACAAGTGTCGACAATAACCTTTCCTTAAATTCGTCATTTTCTTCACACGTGTATTTATTGCAATAATGAACTGATGAAATTCCGATCCCCTGGTTTTGGATAAAGCCTAGGCCCAGTTCCTTGCCAGTGAACATCACAGGAGACATCCTATGAAGCCTATCTTCATTGACGCTACCACCATACCGGATGCCTGGTTCCAGTGCCTCTACACCTTGATAGAAGAGTCACGAAAACCCGAAGGCGGCGCACGCCGCTATACTGTTGACAAGGGGTCGAATCCTGGAGCTGACCGAATCGAATTCGACATGGTCATGGTCCACATAAGACAACCAGGAATCCGTCCACTTCTCCCTCAAATTCCAGAACACTTAAATCTGCCCCCCGTCGCCGACGAAAAATACTTGGCTGAATACATGCCCTATCTTCTCTCATCACAAAAGGCTCCAGGAGAACATTACACTTACGGGGAACGTCTTCAGGTAGCTTGGCAGTATGTTATCGACTACTACAAGGAACACGGTGGACGCACTAACCGAATGTGCATGGAAGTCGGTCGGCCAGAGGACATTTTTTTTTATGACTCAGATGAAGGTTCAAGCCCATGCATGAGACTGGTGGATACCAGGATCATGGAAGACAAGCTTCACTGGATTGTATACTTCAGGTCTTGGAACCTCTGGTCAGGATTTCCTGTGAACCTAGCCGGATTGCAGCAGGCAAAGGAAATTATGGCTATGGAGATTGGTGTTGAAGACGGAGAAATTATAGCGATTTCCAAAGGGCTCAATATACGTGATTACAATATTGAGGTGGCCCTCATGAGGCTCCAGAAGGATACGGGCATTACCCTAGGAGCCAGGAGGGAATAACTTATTGGACAAAACGTTTATCCGCCGAAGGTACATCCGTCTCTGGGAATTGTGCCCAATAATACTCAACGATGAATCGCTTTGACTGAGAAAGCATTCCACCGAATTCTCTATTGTGCAGCGAGCTTTGTCCGCTGGAATTGATAGGTCCCGCCTACCTGCAATAATTCTATACACCGTCAAAGGCTATGGTTACTGACCATCAGTCTTCTGTTCACCCCACTGCAACTTCGTTTTGGACTCTGAAGGTTTGACTTCTGCTTGACCCCATTTCATCTTTTTTGTGACAGGCTGTTCCTCAGAGGTCGAACTCGGTGCAGATCTTTTTGACTCAACCGCCTGGATTTCAGGTTTCCCGACTTGCCCGGGCCGACGCGCCTCTTGGGAACCCCCTGGGTCGGTAACTGCCGGACGGGGTGAAGTCACTGCGGTACTTGGGACGTTGACCGAAGAACGAGAGGGGCTGTCGGTCCGGTTCCTGGAAGGCTCATCCGTCTGGGGTGAGACATCATCTGAACGAGGACGTATTGGGGCGACTACTGCCTGCAGGAGTGGCTCCGACTCTAGAGTCGGTACTTCGAAATTGTCATACATTCTCGTGGCGCTGGACCCGATTGTGGGCTTGTCCCTGTCCACCTGTGTGCTGACATCCTCTGTTGCGACAGAATCTTCCTCGGGATCAGTCAGATCCCAATACATTTGGGCGCCGGCATTCATCCTCAGTAGGCAGGACAGCATCACGATCATGATTCCGCAAAAAAACAAACGTTTCATATCCATTTCCTTTCCCAGGCTTCATTTCGTAACAGGTGACTCACTTCCCGCTCGAATTCCCACATATGTTACGAATATTATCATAAAGGACCATAAATAGCCAACTTTTCTTGTCAATAGCAATAAAATCCCGATCCTGGAGCACGAGTAAACGAATACGGAATACCTTGAAGAACTAGCTCCGGTTTGTTAGTTTTGGGACGTTACGCTGAAGTGGGAAAAGAGCAATGTGAGGTGCCCCATGTGGGAATACAGTGAAAAACTCAAAGACCATTTTTTTAATCCAAGGAATGTCGGTGAGATAGAGGAATGCAACGCAGTGGGAGAAGTAGGGTCTCTGGCCTGCGGAGACGCTTTGAAGCTGTTCTTAAAGATCGACCCTGATACGGAGAGAATTCTGGATGCAAGGTTCAAGACTTTCGGATGCGGGAGTGCTATTGCTTCCAGTAGTGCCTTGACGGAGATGATCAAAGGCAAAACCATTGAAGAAGCCCTTAAGGTAACCAATCAAGACATCGCTGAATTTCTCGGTGGATTGCCTCAGGAGAAAATGCACTGTTCGGTAATGGGACGAGACGCGTTTGCTGCTGCTGTAGCCTGTTATAGAGGTCAGCCGGCACCTCGTGACGAAATTGAGAGCCGGTTGGTATGCGAGTGCTTCGGTATCAGTGACGAACAAATTCGCAATGTAGTCAAGGAAAACAATCTTTCCACGGTGGAACAGGTCACCCATTACACAAAAGCCGGCGGGGGATGCGGACAGTGTAGTGAAAAAATCGTGAGCATAATTAGTCAGATCCGCGGCGAACTCAAAAAGCAACAGCCGGACGAAACGCGATCTCTTAGGACGATGACCAACATTCAGAAGATCGCCAGGATACAGGAAGTTGTGGAAAAAGAAATTCGGCCCATGCTCCAGCAAGATGGTGGTGATGTGGAATTGATCGATTTGGACGGAAACAAGGTTTTAGTAGCGCTCAGGGGATTATGCACCTCCTGTCCGAGCGCGGCGTAGACAAGAACTGGCATAGAAACCAAGCTGAAGGAGTTGGTTCATCCGGATCTATTTGTGGAGGAGGTCGAGGGATGAGAACAGTTTACCTAGATAATAACGCTACTACAATGACAGCCCCGGAAGTCTTCGAAGCAGTTCGTCCCTACTTTTTGGAACGATATGGTAATCCGTCCAGCATGCATTCCTTCGGCGGCAAGCTCGCTCGTGATGTTGCCGTAGCGAGAGAGAAACTTGCGGAATTGTTGGGCGCCACTCCACAGGAGATCATTTTCATGT
>CAIXMD010000016.1 GCA_903920415.1 uncultured Desulfomonile sp. | reverse complement strand
TTGTGCCATAATCGCGTCACCTCGTTGGTGATAGAATTCGTAGCAAAATCTCTTCTATCTCCCTGATCTCTCAGGGTCAACGAGGTTTTTCATTTTTTTTGGTCGTGGATCAAGGCCGTCAACAAAATAAATTAAAAAATTTGTTCAATCAGCCAACACGAACAGCCCCATTTTTTCAAGAGTAACTCCCTTGACAAATGGTGGCAATTTCTTGGACAATCCGCACGATCATACAGCACGGTCGCGTTGCTCCATACCGAAATACTGAACAAAAACGCCCGCGACTGAGAACGAATAACTATTGAATGTTTCAGGGCTCGTTATGGTTTACCTTCGAGTCCTCGTTTTTTGGGATTCTTTTACCCGGAGACAGAAAATTGACCGCACCCGGTTTCTTTAGCCGCGGCGTTTATATCAACACATCCCAAGAGGGGCGCTGGGCTTCAAGATTTTTTACTTTGCTCGGGGCACTGGTGGTACGAGACGTTACCAGCAGGTATCGGCGATCGTCTCTCGGAATGTGGTGGGCTTTCCTCCAACCCCTCATTCTGATGCTTCTCTTCAATATGTTGAGGGGCTTCGTGAACATACCGAGTGATGGCATTCCTTACCTGCTGTTTAGTTACTCAGCTCTCGTCCCATGGACTTTTTTTACGAATTCGGTGGCTGCCTGCGGGCCCAGTATTATTACCAACGCCGATGTGATCAAAAAGATTGCGCTGCCTCGAGAAGTCTTCCCTTTGGCCGCCGTAGCTGCAACCTTGTTTGATTTTGCAATGTCCTCCATCCTGTTGGCTGCGATGATGGTGTGGTTCAAAGTGCAGATAGGATGGGTCCTTTTGTGGTTGCCTGTCCTGATTGTTCTGATGGCTGCAACGGCTTTCGCCGTAGGAATACTGCTGGCAGGCCTGGGCACGTTCAGAAAGGACTTCATCTTTGCCACGCCCTTTCTCACCCAAGCCTGGCTCTTTGTAACGCCGGTGATCTATCCTTTGAGTTCTGTTCCTGAAAAGTGGCAGTCGCTGTATATGCTCAATCCCATGGTCGGGGTGATCGAAGGATTTCGCAACGTGCTCCTGAAGGCCTCTGCTCCGCCCTGGGAGCCCATGGTTTCGGCAGTGGTGGTGACAACTGTTTTGCTGGCCGTTTCCTGGCCACTTTTTCGCAAGCTTTCCGCGTACTTCGCGGATGTTTTGTGAGGCGTTGGTGTCCAAGGACATTTCCATACGAATACAGGGGCTCTGGAAACATTATGGACTGCCTGTGCCCGCAGTGGTGCGCAAGACCCTGAACCTGGTGAGACGACGCAAGAAACACGAGGATGAAGACGACGGCGGGCCCTGGGCACTCCGAGATATCAACCTGGAAATCCTGAAGGGCGAGACAGTCGGTATAGTCGGCAGGAACGGCGCGGGTAAGAGCACTCTGCTCAAAATCCTTGCCGGCGTTACCGCCCCTACCAGTGGGACAGTAGAGATATACGGCCGTATCTTTCCCATGATAGAACTCAACGCGGGTCTTCACATGGAACTGACCGGCAGAGAGAACGTTCGACTTCTCGGGGCTGTGATGGGACTTTCCCGCCGTGAGATAGAATCCAAGTTACCGGAGATAGAAGATTTTACCGAGCTTGGCGACTGGTTCGATCGGCCTGTGCGCATGTATTCCAGCGGTATGCTGGGAAGGCTTGGATTCGGAGTTGCCGTCAGCGTGGAAAGCGATGTGGTTCTTATCGACGAGACTTTCGCAGTAGGCGATCTGAAGTTCCAGAATAAAAGTCTTGCACGAGTCAAAGAAATGAGAGAAAGCGGGGCGACAATCTTGCTGGTAAGCCATAGCCTCGAAACATTACAGTTTGTCTCCAGAAAAGGCATCCTCATGGAACAGGGGAGCGTCATTGCTTCCGGTTCTGCGCTCCAGGCAATCAATGCTTACGAAACACTCGTTTTCCGTTCCGAACAGAAACGCCTGGAACATCGGGTGCGTAATCGAATATCCAGTGAGGAAGTCAACATTTTCAGCGCACGGGTTTATGGCGAGGATGGGCAGTCTCTAACCGAAGTGTCTTCAGGTGCTCCATTTGGTATCGAAGTTGACCTCCGGCTGAACAGGCGCTTGGAAAAGCCCATGTTTTCCATAGGCATTCTCAATGCAGCAGGTATACTCTGCAAATGGAATATTTCCGAAGAAGACGGCCTTTCAGGTTCCGGCGACGGGGACCGATACCTGCTACGGGCCTGGTATTCTGAAAATCATTTGTCCAACGGGGCTTACGAAGTGCATTTTGCGGCACGAGATGCAGCATCCTTCGAGACGCTCGAGAGAATTGCCGGGATTGTCAGCTTTGCTGTAATCGGATCTCAGCGAGCCCGGGGCATCGTTAGGGGAAAATGCCAATGGGATTTGATTCCATGGGAAGCTTCATCAGCGTCGGCTCAAGATAGCCCGGTTCAGGGGGATTCCATCTCAAAGGACGTAGATGACCGATAGTGCTTGCATCCGCTCACGGGACCTCTCTTACTCTGTCCGGCGCCATTTTGTGGATGACTTTCACTTTCGCCACGTGCCTGGCTTACCCTCCGGAGGACTCGTATTGGACCTGGGAGGAAACCGTCTAGGGAAAAGGGGTATGTTCAACATCGAGTCTTATGGACTCCAGGTGGTGTATACAAATCTTTCGGCTTCCAAAAAACCCCATGCGCAGGCGGACGCGGAATTCTTACCGTTTCAAGATGAGCGATTCGAAGCTGTCGTGTGTTCGGAACTCCTTGAGCATGTGTCGGATCCTCCCTGTGTACTGAGAGAAATTTTTCGCGTTCTACGGAAATCAGGGACGGCTCTCATTTGCGTCCCATTCATGAATCGCATTCATGGCGATCCTCATGATTACGGCCGTTACACGGACTATTACTGGACGGAACACCTGGGAAAGATCGGTTTTGACGATATACGGATTGAGCGCCAAGGTGGTTTCTGGAGCGTGCTCGTCGAGATGTTACGATATGTGTTGTATCTTAGAACGAGCCTTTGGGGACTTCAGCGAGCATGGATGCTCCGGATAATCGCCGCGGTCGCCTACTCCTCCAAGCTCAAGGCCATGGAATGGGATCAATTGAACGATTCAAAGGCAAATCCGCCGACGGGATTTACCACCGGCTTCGGTATCAGCGCCAGGAAACCATGAAAAAACCAAAAGTGTTCTTGACCGGCGGAGACGGCATAGGGTGGGCTCTGGACGAGGATATGAAGCTCACCAGACAAGCTATGAGAGACATCGTTGATTTTGTGGATCTCCCGGACTGTGAAGTGGTACACTTATTATGGTGGGAAGGACTTACGATGATCCCCTTGGATCAATTAATAGGCAAGCGGGTGGTCTGCCATGTGCCGGGCGAACCGTTCCGCTACCTATCACTGCCGCGACATCGCCTCGCTTTTCCCATTGTGGGAAAGTGGGTGACACGTACCTCCCAGGCTGCTGCCCAACTACGGAGCATAGGCATTGTAAGCCATACGGTCCCCTACCTGATCGACGTCGATATATTCAGACCTCTGCCGCCGGACGACAAGGACCTTCTCATTCTTCGAGAACAGTGGGGCATCCCCAAGGATGCTTATCTTATCGGAAATTTCCATAGGGACACCGAAGGGGCCGACTTGCGAACCCCGAAGTTAGTAAAAGGGCCGGACCTGCTCCTGGAGATTTTCTTGGAACTCAGGCATCGTGGGCTGAACATCCATGTAGTCTTGGCGGGTCCTCGTCGGCATTGGTTGCTCGGCAGGATGGAAGAGGAAAAGATACCTTTTACCTACATCGGCAGACGCCATGATGAAGACGATATAGCAGTAAACTTCCTTCCACGTCCCCAGTTAAACACACTGTATAATATCATTGACTTATACATTGTCCCCAGCCGCTCGGAAGGCGGGCCTCACGCCATCCTAGAAGCAGCCGCTGCTGGGTGTAAAATCATTAGTACCCCTGTAGGCATGGCAAAGGATGTGCTTCATCCTGCTTCCATTTTTTCTTCAATGGGTCAAGCTGTTGATATTATTGGAAAGGATATGCAAAAGGACTTTCTCGGATTCACCCGGGATCTTAATTCACAAAGAGTTGCACAAGATCATTGCCCGAAAGCAGCAACTTCAATGTTTTCAGTCCTTTATGATACCATTGATGCGATACTAATCTTTCCGGGGAAGGAAGAGCCTATTGGAAACGTCTCACGCGCACGAACGATGAATCATTTAAAACCGATCAACGAGACAAAATCCCCAAGCCGCAAGATAACCGTGGGTCTTTGGCACAAATTCTTCCAGCCGCCTTACGGCGGTGGCAACCAGTTCATGATGGCCTTGCGAAAAGCATTTTTGAAACGGGGAATAGATGTGCGGGAGAACGAGCTTCATGAAGACATCGACGCGTATGTCCTCAATTCTATTCATTTTGATGTGGACCGGTTCTTGGACTTCGGCCGTGACCACAGACTCAACGTTATCCATAGGATAGACGGTCCCATCCACCTGATACGGGGCTATGACCGAGACAAGGATGAACTTTGTTACCGTCTTAATGATCAATTTGCTTCAGCAACAGTTTTGCAATCGGCTTGGACTTATCAGCGTATCGTTGAATTGGGCTACAGCCCGGTGGCACCTGTAATCATCCATAATGCAATTGATTCGGACATTTTTCACCCTCACGGCCGCATATCTTTTGACCCTGACCGCAAGATAAGGCTCATTTCAACAAGCTGGTCGAACAATCCAAGAAAAGGCGGCCCAACCTACAAATGGATTGAAGATCATCTGGATTGGGACCGCTTTGAATACACATTCGTGGGAAACGCTTCGGAAAAGTTCGACCGCATTCGGCATATTCCGCCGGTTTCCTCTGAAGAACTGGCTCACCTACTCAGAGCGCACGATATTTACATTACTGCGAGCCGCAACGATCCATGCTCCAACGCTCTCATCGAAGCCATGGCCTGCGGCCTTCCGGCCCTTTACTTCAATGACGGCGGACACCCGGAACTGGTGGGATACGGTGGGCTGCCCTTCAACAGTGAAGAAGAGATTCTATCCTGCCTGGAGAATCTTGTGGAACAATATGAGAGTTTCCAGAGGCTCATAAGCGTCTCGAGCCTTGACGACGTGGCTGAAAAATATCTCGTCCTGATTCGAGAAATAATTCAATGAAGCCTCATCTGGTTTTATTTTTCACCCGGGGCGTGTCTCTGCGAACTTGGAGCATGGTCGGCATGCTGGATAGAGAAGTAGCCCTGTACAACTACCTC
>CAIXMD010000015.1 GCA_903920415.1 uncultured Desulfomonile sp. | reverse complement strand
TTACTCCGACGGGAGAACCGACTGGGCAGCACCATCGGCCGGCATACTATTCCCGTATATGTTATCATACAAAAAGTTCCGAGACCGAAACCTCCCTGTATATCCTACTAATGGCCTCTCCCATGAGCGGCGCGACTGATTGGACCTGTAATTTCGGACAAAGAGCCAGCTTTTCATCAGCAGGTATTGTGTTGGTAATGTATAGTTTCTTAATTCGAGAGTTGTTGATTCTGTCTACCGCCTCACCGGACAATACAGGGTGCGTACAGCATGCGTAAATGTTTCTGGCTCCCGCTTCATGTAGGGCGTGCGCTCCCTTGACTAAGGTTCCTGCCGTATCCACCATGTCGTCCAGCAGTACCACATCCCTGTCGGCCACATCTCCTATGACATGCATGACTGCCGATTCGTTGGGCTTGGAGCGCCGCTTATCGATAATTGCCAGATTGCTCCCCAGTCTCTTAGCGAAAGACCTTGCCCGCTCAACCCCGCCCGCGTCCGGCGATACCACGGTACACTCGCCGGGCCTGAGTTCAGTATTCATTGCTTCAGCCATTATCGGCCCTGCGTAAAGGTGATCGACCGGGATATCGAAGAAACCCTGGATTTGGCCGGCATGAAGATCGAGTGTCAGTACTCGGTCGGCTCCTGCCGCTGTAATGATATCGGCTACAAGTTTTGCTGTAATTGGGGCACGGCTCGCCACCTTTCGGTCCTGCCTGGCATAGCCGTAGTAGGGCATAACAGCGGTTACCCGGCTGGCCGAAGCCCTCTTAAGGGCATCAATCATGACGAGCAGTTCCATGATATTGTCATTGACGGGGCGGCAAGTGGATTGAACGACAAAGACGTCCATTCCCCTGACATTTTCCTTGAATTCCACCTGGATTTCACCGTCGCTGAACGACCCTACTTCGGCAACTCCAAGAGATATTCCCATGTAACGGGTGATCTCTTCAGCCAGAAGCGGGTTTGAATTTCCCGTGAAGATTTTAAGACCAACCTTCATTGAAGACCCCTCTCACAGAAAACCGCGTCAATGCGAAATTGGAAATCTTAGTTGCTAATCCTAGAAATGTCAATCAAATTGCGTGCCCCATTAGATGCCGCGAACAGAGTAACTTTGCACTATCAATAACATAAGTTATGCAGCCTAATTGGATTGTCGGAATGCCAGATTTCCAAAATGACCTCATCACGGTTCAACACATCGGTGGTTTTGTTCATTTCTTCAGGACAAAACACTTTTCGTCCCCCACTTCACCTTTTAGGTGAAACTCAATTTGGTTAGAGGGTACTTCCTTGATGTGGTACACGACTTCCCATTCATTGGATTTAGGATTCCACGAATACTGTTGCAGCGAAATCTTTTTACCTTTTTCGATGTAGAGGAGCAAGTACCATCCTCCGTAAATTTTTGAGAAACAGGTCTTGACGTGCTTTACGTTGGGAACCTCTCTCGCAAATTTTATCGCTGCCTGGTTAATCTCGTCCTTCTGAAGTAATTCCGGAATATCTGCCTTCTCCGATTGCCCTGATGAACCATCTCCGGATTTGTACGACGGCGGTGGTGGAGGAAGCAGGCTTTCCAAATCCTTACTGGATAGCTTTGGGGATTCTGTCGGCGCGGAGGACTGAGCCGTAACTTTAGATCCGGAAGCAACATCAGGGTTCGCTGAATTTTTTGAGGATTTAATACCGGGTACGCAGCCGACTATCAAAGCTACTGCGATTACCCATGCAGTGAACAACCAACGAGGAGGAGTTTTCATAATTTGGTACCGATTGATTCGGATTTTGCCAAAACAAGAGTAGATTAGCATCAACAGCGCGATATTACAAGGTCATTGGATAGCCTCGCGTAATTCCGACGCATTCAAAGGCAAATTTCACCCTGAATACCAAATCCCAAATGTGTTATACACTTACCATGAGAAAGAGTTCAAAAATGTTGGTCGCCCTTGTGGGTCGTCCTAATGTAGGCAAATCCACTATGTTTAACCTGATGGTCGGATCCCGAAAGGCTTTGGTAGAAGATACCCCAGGCCTGACACGCGACCGGAACTACGCGGAAGTAACCATAGAGGAAAAAACATTTATTGTCGTAGATACGGGTGGTTTTGAACCCAGTAGCCCAGACATAATGCTTTCCCAGATGCGGGTCCAGACGATGGTTGCTATTGAGGAGGCTGATCTCATCGTGTTTCTGGGTGATGGAAAGTCTGGAATCAGTCCTACTGATTTCGAGATAGTCCGCGCGCTTCAGCGGACTAATAAGAGAGTTTTCACTGTTGTGAACAAAATCGATTCAGAAAAGAGTGAAAACTTGGCGGTAGATTTTTTTTCACTGGGTGTAGAACCGATTTTCCCCGTTAGTGCCAAGACGGGTTACGGCATGGGAGAATTTATTG
>CAIXMD010000014.1 GCA_903920415.1 uncultured Desulfomonile sp. | reverse complement strand
TGGTTCCCGATTTGGTCGCAACAGGTCATCACGAGCAATACGAAGCTCATCATACGTTCTCACCAGGTATTCAAATATATTTGGGACATCGAGGTTGACTTTCAGCCCCATTTCTATTTTCCCGGCTACTCTTTTGAAGGCCTTTTTTATAGAAGGGCTGTTTTGAGCAAGAAACTTTTTCACCGCGGCGTTACTACTCGAGATGTTTCCAAAAGACATTGGGAGAACGTCCTCTTGCTCAAGGAGAGTCTTCAACACACCCTGGTGCGCGGCGAGGTTTTTTCGTTCAGGACGTATCTTTACATTCGGCACGTCACTAACGACCGCAGCAGTTTCACCACCGGCCGAGATAGTGTAAACTTTTGCGTTGTTAATCCCGATTGGTCCAAACGATCTTTCTTTATTGCCGGGGATTACGGCGTACATATACCGAACGCTCTTAACGGGTATATTTGTGACTTTTTTCATCATGATTACCGCCGATCCAGTCGCAAAACGCAGCGATCACGTGAACCATTTTGCGACCCTATAATCAATTCCTTTCCTTCCCTGCCCCGCGTGTCTGATGCTTAGACCGCCGAACCTTTTTTGAGGTATTCTTCGACATTTATTGTGACTGTCGGCGCAACGCTCTGTCCGGGCATGGTCGTGATCCGAATAGCTTTTAGTTGTCCTTCTACGGTTTTTATCTCGAGAAGGGCGCTACACACATAACACTTGACCGGCCCCTCAAAATCATCATAGGCATCATCGAGATAAATGCTGTGGCCACAGGAAAGACAGTTGATCTTCATTTTTTATTCCTTCCATCTTTTCGGAATTCATTTTCCAAGGATCCGTTTACTCATACCACATTGGGTCCCTGCCCGGAACCAGATCTTCCAATCCTTTTTTGCCAAACGTTTTGCGTGGCCCATTTTCATCCGTCCCCAATCAAGGGCGCTTAGAGGGGCCCCTACCGCTTGTCGCAAGGACCGATAACTCTTTATTTCCGAGCTGGTTCTAATCCCATTGGCTGTCTTAATCTTGATCATGATTCACATCCCCCTTTTCAGGAACTACAGAAACTTTTCGGTTGCACAATTAGTACCTTATTTTGAAGCCGTCCTTATCCTTGTTACCACCAGTACTGAATTGAACATTGGACCTGTTGCGCATAATGCCGTTTCTTTGGCGAGTTCCATCGTTAGTTGCCGTACGACTCGCGTCAGATTCCTCAAGTTTGCCGAGTGCCTTTAGTAATAAGTCTCTCTCAGCGTCAATATCACTGATTCTGGAATCGATGTTTCGCATTCTGTTGAAAATACTGTTTCGTTCCTTTCCCCGACGAGCTTTTTCCATCTCGAGGCAGCTTATTTTCATAAAAGCAAGGTAAGGAACCCCTGCAACGTCAACCTTGCCGGAATAGGTGCGGATATCTCGAAGACCTCGAATATTATTTGATCTACGTTGGCCCATTTTTCACTCCAATCTTACTTAGTTCCCTTTCTCAGGTACCCTTGTCGCTTTTTTCTGAGTCTTTTTTTGGCGACAGATTTTACTGATGACCTCTCTGATCTTTTCCTGCATAAGAGACTGCCCGGATCTGGTTACCTTCGCAGTGTCAGTGTTCAATACATCCCTGCAAACCCAGTCAAAAGTAGGGTCATTTTCCTGAGCCCGGGCGCCCAGGTGGGCTAGGACTTTTCCAATAGCTATACATGCACGTATCGTGGGTCTATTGTTGTTTACACCGATCATGCGAAGCTCCCTGATAATGTCAACAATGGTTTCCGCGTCTGATCGAGGAATTCCTGATTTTGACATTGTTATCTGAATTTCGGTTTCCCGATCATAATGACCAACGTTTATTGTGATCAGACGATCGAGAAGAGCGTCCTGAGTTTTATGCACACCTGCGTATTCTTCAGGATTCGAAGTAAATATCGCTCGAAAGTCCGGGTGAACCTCAAGGTAGCCTTCACCTGTACGGCGCATACTGGGTAGATTAAGAATTTTTTCCTCAAGAACGCTCAATAGGACGTTATTGGCTTCCGCTCTAGATCGTGTGAATTCATCATAAATCAGCGTGAAGCCTTCTCGACACGCGGTTGTCAATCGGTTGTCAACCCAAAGGCTTCGCATTTCTTCTTCGGTCTTGACGACTGAATGAATATAGTTGTCAATCAGTTTGGACTTGCGATAACCTGAGTCGCGGCCAACCAGGTCCGAACTCCCGAATTCATCATCCCCATGTATCAGGATAACCGGTTTCTCAAGCTCGGCTGCAAGATGAAAAGCCAGCGTCGTCTTACCTGTGCCTGCTGAGCCTGCGAAATGGATTGAATAGCCCACGTTCAGATAAGCCATCGCCCTCTCCGTCAAAGAGCGTATGTGGGACGTATAAACAAACTCCTCACTAGCTTCGGGTACAACGTTATCATCATCATTCTTGATGATTTCGGGTTTGAGAACTTCTATATTTTCGAGGCCTCCCATGACTTTTGCTCCCTTTTCGCCACCTGATTTATTCAGTGCCTAAATTAATGTCGCATTCTGACAAATCCCCTTTGCCCCCCTTTGACGAAGTGGGGTTGGGGGGATTCGCTTGTGAACGAAATTGTGTCAGTCGGACAAAAAGTTTGGCAATCGCTATAGGCTGTCCGTGCGGAGATATTGTAACACATCAAAAAAACAGATCCATGAGGGCACCGATCAACCTGCGATAACAAATCCTTTGCCGCGACATTTGAGGCAATCAAGAGACGAATTTGATGGATCATCTCCTGAGCCGCGGCAGTCCGGGCAAGTAACAATTGGACTCGATGGCAGTGGAACGTAACCCCTGCCCTGGCAACTCGTGCAGGTGAGTGTCTTGACAGCGCCGGTTCCATTGCAATGAGCGCAGGCTCTATATGGGTGTGAGACATGAACAACCCCTCTACCGCCACACACACAGCAGGTGGACAAGCTCGACATCACGTCAAAGGGGTCTTTCCCGGTACCTCTGCAAAATGAACAGGTTATTTTACTCATGCCCATTCTCTTTTTGGCCTAGCGTCGGCCTTGGATTGACCAATGAGCCGAGCCTTCTGCAAAAATCCCTTTTCGTCATTCCGACGGAAGCCGGAATCCAGGTTTTTCAGGGATTTCTGGACCCCGGCTTTCGCCGGGGTGACAGTTTTACCGAGTTTTGCAAGAAGCTCCAATGTTTTTCATTTCTTGTCTTTTTTGATTCCAACCGACGATTGCGCTTGAGCTTTTGCTCTCTCAGCCTCTGCTCTTCTTGTCCTTTCCTCCTCCAAAGCCTTGGCTTTCTGTTCAGCCTCCATACGAGCCTTTCTTTCCTGATATGATAAAACAAACAATAGCCTCAATGGACAATACTGAAACAGTTCAGTTTACAGCTTTTATTCTAATCCAAGGTGGACTTGAAAAAAAACCTATTGTGCCTAATTTTGCTT
>CAIXMD010000013.1 GCA_903920415.1 uncultured Desulfomonile sp. | reverse complement strand
TGGGCTGATATTTTGGAAGATGATGATGCTCCCTGTTCTGAACACATTATTACGCCCACACCGTGGTCTTATCTCCGTGGGAGCCCTCCCCTTCCCGTCTTACTGTCGGCTGCTGTCTTTATCGCTCTCTTGCTTTATTTTCTCGCGCAATAGCATTCTTGACATTCGATCTACGTCCTGTTAAAAAATATAAATTCTAAACTATAAGACTGTCATATTATCTGCTAGAGAAGCATTCTGAGAAAATGGGGGAACCGATCGGAAGGGCATTTTCCGTGTTTCTAGTCGCACGGACAACGGGAAGCCCTCCAAAAATGGTTGAGGATGGAACACAGGATATGCCTTTCATGGCCTCTTAAACAAAGGAGAAAGTCAACATGAAAGTCCTTGCCTTGGACAATCTTTCTGAATTGGGTATCCAGATTTTCCGCGAAGCGGAAGGAATCGATGTTGATGTTAAGGTAGGCCTGACCCCAGAGGAACTCAAAGAGATTATCTGCGACTATCACGGGTTGGCTATAAGGGGCGCCACCAAGGTTACGGAAGATGTCATTGCCGTTGCCAATAAACTGAAGGTTGTCGGCAGGGCAGGTACGGGCCTCGACAATGTTAACATCCCAGCAGCCTCCAAAAGAGGCATAGTGGTCATGAACACACCGGGAGGAAATACGGTCACCACTGCGGAACACTCTCTGTCCATGCTGATGTCCTTGGCAAGAAATATTCCCCAGGCTGACTATTCGATGAAACAGGGGAAATGGGAGAAGAAAAAGTTCTCAGGAACCGAAGTATTTAACAAGACCCTGGGCGTAATTGGACTGGGAAAAATTGGGTCCGTTGTTTCTGACCGGGCTATTGGGTTGGGAATGCAGGTAATAGCTTACGATCCATTCCTCTCGGAGGATCAGGCAAAGCAGATGGGGATACGTCTGGGTTCACTCGATGAGGTCTTTAAAGAGGCTGATTTCATAACACTGCATGTTCCTCTTACCGATGAGACGAGAGGTCTCATAAATGCCAAGAATATAGGAAAGATGCGAGATGGTGTCCGTATAATCAATTGCTCACGAGGTCCTGTGGTCAATGAGGAAGATCTTGCTGACGCCATAGAATCAGGCAAAGTTGCAGGAGCAGCACTGGACGTTTATTTGGTAGAACCCCCGGGTAAGACCAGACTAATCGGACTTGATCACGTAATTTGTACGCCCCATTTGGGAGCTTCGACACAAGAGGCTCAAGATAATGTAGCCATAGCGATAGCCGCTCAAATAAGAGACTATCTGCTTTACGGGACTATTCGGAACGCCGTCAATGCCCCTGCCGTTTCCGGGGAAGCCCTTGAGAATCTTAAACCTTATCTTGATCTGTCCCAGCGTCTCGGATTATTTCTCGGCCAGACTATTCAAGCCGGTATCAAGAGTGTGGAAGCTCAATACTCCGGGGCAGTTATAGACATGGAGTTGAAACCAATCACTACGTCGTTTCTCACTGGTTTTTTGACTCCCATTATGCGAGAGGACGTCAACCAGGTGAACGCTCCTATGGTGGCTGAAGAAAGAGGCATCATATTATCTGAGACCAGGGTTAGTAAGAGCGAGAATTTCCTGTCTTTGCTACGCTATAAAGTAGTTACCGAGGACAAGGAACACGTTGTTGAGGGTACGCTTTTTGGACGCTCGGAACCAAGAATGATACGATACGGCTCTTTTAGAGGGGAATTTGACCTGTCAGGAGAACTCCTTCTTATTCATGCAGTAGACAAGCTAGGAGTTATTGGGAAAGTTGGAACGACCCTCGGCGCAAGAGGAATCAACATTTCCCACTTCCAATTTGCACGTCAGACACAGGGGGGGGAGGCGCTTCTGTTCCTCAATACGGACGTGCGGGCGGATCAGACGGCTCTCGACGACCTTCTGGCACTGGATCACGTTGTTTCGGTCCGACGACTGACAATATAGGCGGGCCGGGAAGACATGCTCAACATTAAAGATCTTTCTCGTCCAGAACTTCCGAAGCAGGACAATTACGAGCAGGCTCTCAGGTTCGGCTTGGAGATTTTCGGTCGTAAAGATCCAGGACGTGTGGCAGAGAAAGCAGGCGCGAGAATGGTCGGACGTTCTGTTATTATTCCTCATCTCGACAGAGAAATTATTTTTAATATCGATATCTCCCGGTTCTCGATCAAGGACACGGAAGAAGAAGCGCCGATCTGGCTCGCCATTCTTACTCTTCATTACTTGAACAACGCTGACGGCAGGTTGCCTTCCGGTCGCCTGAAGCATTTTCGTGAGTTTAAAGATGGTCACTTTTATGAGCCGGCGTTTAACAGGAGGACAAGGGATATTCTGATTAGCATGTTTGGAAATGATCCGGGTTTCATGGCTAAGGCAGGCACAAAACTGAACGGTAAAGCTATTCAGACCGGTGACGCTGCTGTGGAACTCTCTTATTTTCCTTGTATGCCTATCACGTGTATTCTATGGAAGGGAGATGAAGAATTCCCTCCGGAAGCGAGTGTCCTTTTCGACGAAACCGCAGACCTGTTTTTCAGTGCCGAGGATATGGCGGTGGCCGGCCAGATGGCAGTACTGGAATTACTGAAGGCCGCACGCGGGTAACCTTCCGTTCTATCTGCCAAGTGCATAATAATAGTATGTCCATTTGATTTAATGAACTGGGAAGGAAATTGATATGAAAATAGCCATATCCGGAAAAGGTGGGGTCGGCAAGACAACCTTGAGTAGCCTCCTGGCCCGATATTGGGCGAGAAAAGGTTTCAGGGTATTGGCGGTGGATGCGGACCCAGATGCTAATCTAGGCTCTGCGCTTGGAATAGATACGACTGAGATAACACCGATTGCCAAGATGGAGGAACTCATCCACGAACGAACCGGCACTAAACCGGGAACCGTTGGTGGTTTTTTCAAGATGAATCCACGAGTTGACGACCTTCCCGAGTCCCTGGGAAAGGAAAAGGATGGGGTTCGACTTTTGCTCATGGGTACGGTCAAGAAAGGCGGTGGAGGATGCATCTGTCCTGAGAGCGTCCTTCTTAAGGCTCTAATAAGCCACTTGGTCCTCTACCAAAAAGATTTGGTTGTTATGGACATGGAGGCAGGTATCGAGCATCTCGGACGCGGCACTGCTCAAGGGGTGGACCGGCTTGTCATAGTGGTAGAACCGGGTCGAAGAAGCATCGAAACTGCGGCCAAAGTTAGGGAACTCACCAGAGATATCGGTCTTCATAGAGTTGTAGCAGTTGGGAGTAAGGTTCGTAATATCAAGGAAGAGGAATTCCTTCGGAATAACTTGGACGGTATTCCACTAATAGGAATACTGCCGTTCTCTGAGGAGATAGCAGCGGCTGACCTTCAAGGTAGGCCCCCATCACTGGATGATCCCGTGATCCATGAAGCCGTGGAAAAGATTGCAGCAGCGCTCGAAGCAGAAGCAGCTTGAGAACTATCTGACCGCTCTGGGGAAATGCAGTCCCATGCCTAGGGATATGTATAGGTCTACTGTTCATAATCAGTCGGCTCTGGAATTTAACAGACTTTATTGCAATAATAGAGGTTCGCGACTGTCTTTCGCCAGGGATGTACTTCCCGGCCAACGCTCAAACATAATGTTCTAATAAGGTTCAGGAGGAGGATTGCATGTCGGCTAAAATCATAAGCGGAAATGAAGTTTCACAGCAACTCAAAGACGAGATGAAAGAAGAGGTGGTCAAACTTAAGGCCCAGGGATTGCAACCGTGCCTCGCGGTAATATTGGTGGGAGAGGATCCGGCATCAAGGGTTTACGTGAGCAACAAGAAAAAGTCCTGTGAATACATTGGGATCACCTCCCTTGAATCCAGGCTGCCGGCGGAAACCACGACCGAAGAACTACTGCAAGTGATTGACGGGTACAACAAAGACAAGTCCGTTCACGGAATACTGTGTCAGCTTCCACTACCCAAGCATATTCCCGAAACCAAGATTCTTCGCTCGATTCTTCCCGAAAAAGACGTTGACTGCTTTCATCCTTTTAATGTGGGTCTGATAAGCATAGGCGAAGTGCGTTTCCTCCCCTGCACTCCTGCTGGAGTAATAGAACTCATCAAGAGAGGCGGATTCGAGACTTCAGGCAAGGATGTAGTCATTTTGGGACGAAGTAATATCGTGGGACGCCCTCTTTCAAACATGCTCGATCAGCGTAACATGAACGCTACTGTTACCGTGTGCCACACAAAAACAAAAAATCTCAAAGAACGCTGCGCTTCTGCGGACATAATCATAGCAGCAATGGGCGTGCCCGAGTTTCTAAAGGGAGACATGGTAAAAGATGGAGCAGTTGTGATCGATGTAGGAATTAACCGGGTCGATGCCCCTGGTACAGAAAAGGGCTTCAAGCTTGTGGGGGACGTTGCCTTTGATGAGGTCAAAGAAAAGGCCGCAGCCATAACGCCTGTACCAGGCGGCGTAGGCCCCATGACCATAGCGATGCTGATGAAGAATACCCTTACTGCGGCAAAAGAAACTATGAAGTAGTTTTGTAGCAAACTGTGGTTGGTAAGGATCAGATCAGCTAGACAATAACGTAGACATGTTCAGCCTGGAATCCCCGTGGTCATGCCCCGGGGATTTTTGTTCAGCGTAACTCCATATGGCTTATATCATTCTCGTCACTGGCGGAAGTCGAAGTGGAAAAAGCCGATATGCAGCTAAGACTGGTGAAGCCTTAGATGGTCCACGGGCTTTTGTCGCGACTTGCCCTCTGATAGACGAAGAGATGGACGAGAGGATCCGAAAACACCGTGAGGAAAGAAGGAGATTTGACTGGCAAACCATTGAAGAACCTGTTGAGCTAGCTGCTGCACTGCGTAAAACACTGGGATTCAATGTGAGAATTGTGGACTGTCTGACGCTGTGGGTAAATAACCTCATGTATAGAGCGGAACAATCGCTGATACGAATAGATGAGGACGAAATCAGCCGCAAGTGTGAGGAATTGCTTACTACCTGTGCCGATCTCAACGGAACGATAATTTTTGTCACTAACGAGGTTGGGATGGGCGTGATTCCAGACAACCCTGCATCCCGTCTCTTTCGAGATCTGGTTGGGAGATGCAACCAAACGATGGCTCACGGTGCCGATGAAGTAACACTCCTCGCCTGTGGGCAGTCTGTCGATCTGAAAAAAAGGAAAACCTGAATGAGTCTACTGGAACACACCGTTGTCAAAATTCAGCCGCAGGACCAACAAGCTCGCTCGGAAGCATTGACACGTCTCCAGCAGCTCACCATGCCGTCTTGGGCCCTTGGCAGACTCATGGATCTTGCGATGGACATGGCCGGCATTACTGGATCCATGAAGCCACCGGCAGAACAGAAAGTGATTGTAATAATGGTTGGAGACCACGGGGTTGCAGCTGAGGGAGTAAGCAAATACCCCCAGGAAGTCACGTGTCAGATGGTCCGCAACTTCATCAACGGTGGTGCGGGAATAAACGCGATCGCACGGACTACACGCTCGAAAGTGGTGGTCGTGGATCTGGGAGTGGCTGGAGACTTGAGTGATCTCGTTGAGTCAGGACTTGTATTGTCCAAACGTATTGCTCCGGGTACACGCAACATTGCCCAGGGACCCGCCATGAATCGGGAAGAGGCGATTAGATCTATTGAGGCAGGTATTCAGGTGGCTTTGGACCTGGCAGACTCTACCGATGTATTCGGCACCGGCGAAATGGGAATCGGAAACACTACCCCGAGCAGCGCCATTACCGCCTCGTTTACGAGACACTCTGCCGCCGAAGTCACAGGCCGTGGCACCGGATTAGACGATACGAGTTTCCGACACAAAATTTCAGTAATTGAGAGATCCTTGCAAATAAATCAGTCTCATCAGGGAGATCCTGTTGATTTGCTTGCGAAACTCGGAGGCTTCGAGATCGGCGGTATAGCAGGCTTGATCCTCGGAGCCGCATCATTGCGCAAGCCCGTGGTAATTGATGGTTTCATCTCCACGGCGGGTGCACTGATAGCAAATGGTATCAACCCGTTGGCAAGGGATTACATGATCGCAGCACATCTTAGCGTGGAGCCTGG
>CAIXMD010000012.1 GCA_903920415.1 uncultured Desulfomonile sp. | reverse complement strand
TTCGAGGAATTCGAATCCCTCGTGAACCTAGCCATCTATGTTTCAGCCACCCCCGGCCCCTATGAACTGGAAAAAGCGCAAATCCACTTGGTGCAGCAATTAATCCGGCCTACAGGGCTAATGGATCCGGTGATAGAACTTCGGCCTGCATCAGGGCAAGTAGATGATTTGCTGGATGAAATTCATAAGAGAGTCGATCAGGGGCAGCGTGTGTTAGTAACCACTCTTACCAAGAAGATGGCGGAGGATCTTACCGAATACTACGCAAGCCTGGGCGTAGCAGTCAGGTACCTGCACTCAGAGATCAAAACCATAGAGAGGATGGAGATCATTAGGGATTTGAGGCTCGGGGAGTTCGACGTGCTCGTCGGCATCAATCTTCTCCGGGAGGGGCTAGACATACCCGAGGTTTCCCTCGTAGCGATCTTGGACGCGGACAAAGAGGGGTTCCTCCGTTCTGAGAGATCTCTCATACAGACTGCGGGAAGGGCTTCCCGGAATTCAGGTGGTACGGTTATTTTCTATGCCGATCGCGTCACTGAATCCATGCGAAAATCCATGGATGAGACGAATCGACGGAGAAAGCTTCAACTCGCATTCAATAAAAAACATAACATTACTCCTGAGACCATTCGGAAAGACATCAAGGATATCTTATCTTCTCTGGCGGAACAGGATTATGTGACGGTGGAGATAGAACGCAGACACGACTTCCAGGATGAACCGCCGGAGCGCATGCCCAAACTTATAGAAGACCTTACGCGGGAGATGTTTGAAGCGGCTCGAGATCTGGAATTCGAGAAAGCCGCTCAATTGAGGGATCGCATTCGCGAGATGGAAAAGATTCAGCTCCTCTATGGGTAGGACTCGCTACATACGCCTAAATTTTTCTACCTGAACACAAGATTTTCGTGTATTGTTACTGGTCTTTGCCGAGTGTACAATTCGGCTCACGTGGTTTGGGGTTCAGGAGTAAGTCGAATGCATGTGGGTGTTATTGGGACGGGATATGTTGGACTTGTCACTGGCGCATGTTTCGCAGAGATGGGTAATGATGTAATTTTAATGGACGTAGATGAGGAAAAAATACAGGGCCTCACTGAGGGACGCGTTCCAATTTACGAACCCGGCCTGGATCAAATGATAGCCCGGAACGCTGCTAAGAAACGTCTTTCTTTCACTACGGATCTTAAGTTTACCATAGAAAATTCTCTTATCTGTTTTATAGCAGTAGGAACTCCTCCAGGACCGGGTGGACACGCGGATCTCACCCAGGTCTATAAAGTGGCGAAAGACATCGGCCAGGTACTCAACACGTATAAAATAATCGTAAACAAGAGCACTGTTCCGGTCGGAACCACCAGAAAAGTGAAGGAGATAATAGCCGGTACTACGAGCCATCCCTTCGACGTAGCATCAAACCCTGAGTTTCTTAAAGAAGGCAATGCCACGGACGACTGCATGAAGCCCGACAGGGTTGTCATAGGAGTTGATGACATTCGGGTAGGTGAAATTCTTAAGGAGCTTTACAGCCCTTTTGTCAGGACCGGCAAACCCATCTTGGTCATGGACATCCAGTCCTCCGAAATGACCAAATATGCTGCCAATGGCCTCCTGGCAACCAAGATCTCTTTCATGAACGAGCTATCGCGACTAGCAGAGATGGTGGGCGCGGATATAGAAATGGTCCGAGCAGGTATCGGATCAGATCCTAGGATTGGAAATCAGTTTTTGTTTGCCGGCATAGGGTATGGTGGATCGTGCTTTCCCAAGGACGTAGATGCACTAACCCGGACCGGGGTAGAATATGGTGTTCAACTCAAGATCCTTGAAGCGGTCCAAGAAGCCAACAAAATGCAGCGAGATCATTTCTCCAACAAGATTCTCACCCATTACGGCGGCGACTCCTTGGAAGGGAAGTTGTTCGCACTTTGGGGACTGAGTTTCAAGCCTCGCACAGACGATATTCGTGAAGCTCCTTCGCTGGACGTGATACGTGTGCTCCTAGAGAAAGGGGCCCGTGTAAGGGCCTTCGACCCGGTGGCCATGGACAATGCTCAGAAAGTCTTTGGTAATTCGATAGAATATGCTTCCAACAACTATGAGTGCCTTGAGGGTGCCCACGCGTTGATAATTGTCACAGAGTGGAATGAGTTCCGCTATCCCGATTTCGAGAAAATCAAGAACACCTTATGGGAACCCGTTATCTTTGATGGGAGGAACCTTTACGACCCGCAAAAAATGGATAGTATGGGTTTTACTTACTATTGTGTGGGTCGTTGCGATATTGGTGCTCATTCTCCTCATCAATTATGAGTTCAATGTCGGGTAAAGGCGGCAGACAAGCAAGATTGGTCAGCCCGAAGACCTCAAGAAATCTCCGTGAGGTGCCGTAAACTAGTGGGCGCCCTGGGATTTCCAACCGTCCTGCTATGACTAAGAGGTCCCTTTCCAGCAAGCTCTTGATGGTGCCGGCCGTTTCCACCCCTCGGATTTTTTCTATGCGGCTCCGAGTAATCGGCTGGTTGTATGCAATAATTGATAGGGTTTCCAGTGCGGCCCTGCTAAGCCGTGATGGCTTGATACTTTTCATCTCTAGTATCCAAGGAGCAGTGCTCGGCAGAGACCGGAACTGGTAGCCATCAGCCACATTGGTAAGTACGAAGCCCCTGGCTCTGTGGAAGTACTCCTGTTCCAGTTCATCCAATATCTGTTGGATGATTTCCTCGGAAACTGTTTTGAGGACTGCGGCGATCCCCACACGGGTGATGGGCTCTGAATGAGCGAAGATGAGCCCTTCCACAATAGATTTAATAAACCCTCTGTCTAATGACACAATTCCGTCCGTTTTCTTGCAATGCTACCCTCTTCTTTTGCCTTCCACTTTGTAATCTTTTGGAGAGCTGACCGTTCAGTAGCATTGCTTTAGGAAATGTATAGATTAACGAGCCTAATGGCCAACAAGTATTGATCGGTGAGAACGATGGATTGACCGGTAGCATCCGAAACCTTCGATACAGGGTTGCTTGGGCTGCCATTTATGATAGAATACAGCCTGAACTGCTCAGGAACTCAACGCAAAGTCTTGGGGCAACATAAATGAAATCCAGAGAAGATAACCCGGAAGGTATCAGTAAGGCAGACATTGTAGTCGGCATTCCTTCCTATAATGAAGCGTCTTTAATATCCTTTCCAACCCAGCAGGCGGACAAAGGACTTTCCAAATACTACCCCAATCGTTCGGCTGTAATCATAAACTGTGACAACAACTCGCCTGACGGAACTTGCCAAGCGTTTCTTCAGACCGCTACTAAGACACCCAAGATCTATTTGTCAACAGAAAATGGAGTAAGGGGAAAAGGAAATAACCTTCGAAACTTATTCTTCAAGGCTGTGGAGTTGTCTGCCCAGGCTGTTCTTGTCGTTGACGCAGACCTAAGGAACATGTCTCCGATTTGGATACGAAACCTTGGAGAACCTCTCTTCGACAACTATCACTTTGTTGCTCCCCTATACACCCGCCACAAGTACGATGGCAGTTTTACCAACAACATCGTTTATCCCTTGACCCGTGCCCTCTATGGAAGGCGAGTACGCCAACCGATAGGCGGAGAGGCAGGTTTTTCCGGTGAACTAGCTCGGATTTATAAAGAATTTGAAGTGTGGGATGACGCCGTGGCGAATTTCGGCATAAGTATATGGATGACCACAACAGCCATGCGCAGCCGTCTCGCAGTTATCCAGTCTTTTATGGGTAAAGCCAAGATTCACCGAGTCCGAGACCTCACCGCAGATGTGGAGACCATGTTTCACGATGTAGTGGGAACCATATTCGAACTTATGTGCAGTTACGATAGCTTCTGGAAAGACGTGAAATGGAGCAGACCAACAGCGGTTTTCGGTTCTGGTGTGGGAGATGTGGAGGTCCCCCCACCTGTCGAAGTTGATACCAAGTCTCTGTCCGAACAGATCACATCGGGACTCCACTCAAACTGGGATCTCTATAGGGAGTTCCTTGACTCGCAAAATTTACACAAGATGGAGGAGGTTGCCGGTCTTCCGCAAGATGGTTTCGAGTTTCCCACCAATCTCTGGGCAAAAATACTCTATGATTTTGCATTGGCTTACAGAAATAAGGCCGTCCCACGCGAAGCTTTGCTCGGCTCCCTCATTCCTCTGTACTATGCAAAATCTCTGTCGTTCGTTTGGGAAACCCAGGCCATGAACACTCAGCAGGTTGAAGAGTTCATCGAAGACCAATGCCTCCAGTTTGAGAAAACCAAACCCTATCTATTGGAACGCTGGTTCTCAGAATGATCCGGCAACAGCGTCCCCTCAAGACCGGTAGAATGGATACCTCAAAGGAGCCGAAATGGCAAAGATACTGATTGTGGATGATGAGGAAGGAATCCGGATGCTTTATTCCATGGAACTCCAGGATGAGGGATACGAAGTCATCACTCTTCCGGATGGTAAAGATCTTCTTGATGTAGTGGAAAAGGAACATCCGGATTGCATTGTACTCGATATCAAGATGCGCGAGTACAGCGGGTTGGACTTGCTTCAGCACCTTCGAAAAAAATACTACGATCTCCCGGTCATTCTTAATTCGGCATATTCCAGCTTCAAAGTGGACCTCAAAGCTGTGGCGGCTGATTATTATGTCGTAAAAAGTTCCGACCTGAGCGAACTCAAAGAGAAATTGAAAATAGCATTGGAGACACGGATCCCGAAATAGAATTAAATTCCGGATAAGGAGAATGATAAGGATCCGCCCGAGATATGGAGTTTCAATCTTTCTACGGAACGAAGACTCGAATTAACTGACCCATATTATTAGAGGAAGAACGAGGCAATCTGATAAATTTTATACCTGATCAATTGAGCCGATCCAATTACCACCAGGAATTAAATGCGTACGCCTTTTGTCTGATTTCAGCGTCAGCGAACGTGCATTTACATCAAGGCCGATGGTACAAACTCTCAAAGATTTACCGGTAAACATTCAAGGACAGTAGCGTGCCCCTCATCCGAATGGAAAATCTCAGAAAGATCTACATGGCCGGCACTGTTGAAGTGTCAGCCCTGGAAGACATAAACTTGATTATCGATTCCGGGGAATTTCTCTCTATTATGGGGCCCTCCGGATCCGGTAAATCCACCCTAATGAACATCCTGGGATGCTTGGATGCCCCTACATCGGGAAAATATTTTCTTGACGGAGAGGACGTATCAGGTCTGGCACGCAATCAGCGTGCAGACCTGAGAAACCGGAAGCTGGGGTTTGTCTTTCAGGGGTTTAACCTATTGCCGAGGGTTGACGCAGTTAAGAACGTGGAGCTACCCTTGATATATGGACATATGAGTAGCACGCAGCGCAGTGAAACAGCAGAGGATGCCCTTCGTCTGGTAGGACTGGAAGACCGTGTCCATCATCTTCCATCACAGCTTTCAGGGGGACAACAGCAGAGAGTCGCCATTGCCAGAGCCCTTGTTAATAACCCAGAGATAATTCTGGCCGACGAACCTACTGGAAACTTGGACACAAGAACCAGTATGGAAATTATCGGCGTTTTCAGAAAATTAAACTTGGACAGAAAAATAACATTCATCCTGGTTACTCACGATTCTGAAATGGGTGACCTCACGGATCGTAAGATACTCATCAGGGACGGCAGCATTCATGGCGATGAACGAAAGCCGCTTAAAGAGCAGCCACATATCCCCTCTTAAGCTTTTTTTTGACCACTGTACCTCTCTGGACCGTTGTATTGAGTTCTCGAGGAGATTGAGAAATTGAAAAAAGCATTGATCTTAGTCATTATTATCGGCACAGCGGTTTCAGCAGTTTACATGGTACTGAGCCGTTCCTCTCAAGAGGAACCTCAGACGAAATACATAACCGTCCCAGTTGAAAAGGGTACGCTCAGAGCTGAGATTTCTTCGAGCGGGACCCTGAGACCTCTGGTGGAAGTTCTCGTAGGAACACAGGCATCCGGTACTATTAAGGAATTATACGCTGACTTCGAGTCGGAAGTTAAGAAGGACCAACTAATAGCTCTTATCGATCCGGATAGGTTAGAAGCAAAAGCCCACCAGGCACGGGCAGATGTGGAGGCGGCAAGAGCAAACCTTTTGAAGGCGGAGGTAACCTTTTCCGATGAAATAAGAACGCTGCGTCGCAAAGAAGGATTGATCGAGAAAAATTCAATCAGCCAGAGTGACTATGACACGGCCAAGACCAAGGCTGATGCAGCAGAGGCCCAGATAATCGTGGAGAAAGCCAGGGTTGCTCAACTTGAGGCCAGGCTACAGGAGGCTGAACTTGAGCTGAAATACACCCGAATCATCGCGCCGGTCTGCGGTATCGTCACATCAAGAACCGGGGACGTAGGTCAGACCGTCACTGCCAGCTTTCAGACGCCGGTTCTTTTCAAGATAGCAGAAGACCTTACTCGTATGCAGGTACATACGAATGTCGATGAGGCTGATATCGGACGAGTCAGAGTCGGTCAGAAGGCCGTGTTCACGGTTCCCGCTTTCCCGGACCGGCTTTTTGATGCTTCCGTCAACCAGATTCGAAATGACCCCAAAGTAGAACAGAATGTGGTAACCTACAATGTGGTTCTTGACGTGAACAACAATGACCTAAAGCTCAGGCCCGGTATGACGGCAAACGTTCAGATAATGCTCAATGAGGTTCATGACGCCCTTATGATTCCTGACCAAGGCTTCCGATTCTCACCCCCTGAAGAAGTTCTGACGAAATCAGCACAGGATATCGTTCCTGTACCCGAGGGTGAGAAGCGAGTGTGGAACCTTCAGGACAAGAACACGATTCGTCCTGTGAATGTGAAAATAGGAATTTACGGAACCGAGAGAGTCCAGATTTTTTCCAATGAGCTAAAAGCGGGGGATCGAATTATAGTAGAGGCACTTACGAGAAAGAAGCTGGAAGGACCCCAGATACCGGCCCTTCGTTTCAAGTTCTGATTGGTTACAAGCACCCATCCCAGTGAGGTATCCTATGAAAAACAAGGATCGCTATCCGCCAGACAACTCCATCTCATCAAACAAAACAACGAACAATGTAGTCTACTCGACGGACCCGGCAGACTTTTTCTATGTGGGTGTGAACATCCCCTGTCAGAATGCTTGTCCTGCCTATACGAATGTTCCTGGATACATACGTTGTCTTTATGAGAGGAGTTATGATCGATCCTATCAACTTAACAGGATAGTCAACTTACTCCCTGGCGTACTTGGTCGAATCTGTTCGCGCCCTTGCGAGAACAAGTGCCGACATGGCGAGCCTGAGTTGGGCAAACCAGTAGGAATTTGCCACATAAAGAGATCTGCGGCCGACGGCAAGAATCCTTACCAAAGCTACACCGAGTACCTTTTCCCACCGCAAGGCAAGACTGTGTGCGTGGTGGGGGCCGGTCCTGCAGGCCTTGCTGCTGCCCACGACTTGTCTAGCATCGGATTCGCAGTAACCATAATGGAAGCGCTCGATGAACCGGGAGGAATGCTAAGGTACGGAATACCAGAGTTCAGATTGCCGCGAGAGATTCTGAAATCCGAAATCTCATCAGCCTTGAGAATAGGAGTCACGCTGAAGACTGGAATAAAGGTGGGCACCGACGTGTCGGTCCAAAACCTGTTGGACGATTACGATGCCGTACTGATAGCAACCGGATGTTATGTCCCAAGGCCGCTGGCAATTCCCGGTGAAGATCTCGCTGGTATTCACTCCGGTCTAAAATTTGTCATGCAAGTCGCTTCAGGTAGCCCTCCCCGGTTGGGCAGAAGCGTGGTTGTCATAGGAGCCGGATTCACAGCATTCGACTGCGCACGCTTGGCCCTGCGTCTTGAGGCTGAGGAATCGGCCATCTGCATAAGAGCAACCGAACAGGATCTTAGGGTCACTAAAGACGAGATACTTGAAGCGAAACGAGAGGGAGTCAAAGTTAAGGCACTGTTGTTGCCCCAGAGGATAATTGGAAACGAAAAAGTTGAGGGAGTGGAGTTTGTCCGAACGCGTCCCGAAGAAGTCCTACCCAACGGTAGGAGAAGAGTTGTTCCCATAAAGGGAAGCGAATTTGTCCTGCCCTGTGATTCAGTGATCGTTGCGATCGGACAAGGCTCCGAGCCCATAGCCTCACCAGGAGAAAAAGACGAGAGAGGTGTGCTGATAGGCGACAGAATTACGTATCGTTCTTCGGTGCCAAACTTATACGTCACTGGTGATTTCATGACAGGGCCCACCACAGTAATCGAATGCATTGCCGGAGGGCGTAGGGCTGCTGAAAAAATAGCTGAAGACTTGACGGGCAAGAAATTCCGTGAATGGGCCGTTCGGTTAGAAGAAGCCACTACGACCGACAGAGAGCGTTCTTGGGACTTTATACCGAGACGAGAGATGCCCACTATTACTCCGATAGAAGACCGTTTTAATTCAATTGAAACAGAAGTGGAACTTGGTTTCGACTGCGAGGAAGGCATTAAAGAATCCCAGCGATGCTACCTGTGTTACCTCCACTATGAAATAGACATAACTAGTTGCATCTACTGCCGTTATTGTATTGACGTTGCACCTCGGGACTGCATCAAAATGGTGAACGAAGTTATAACAAACGAAGCCGGTGCCATAACGGGTCTTGTAGAGACATCTAATTGGAGGGAAGTCAATGCCGTAGTTATAGACAACTCCAGATGTATCCGATGCGGCGAGTGCATTAAGGTGTGCCCGGTGGATTGCATATCCGTTTCAAAAGTGGAGCTTGTGGAGCGAACATTACAGGGTCGGAGGAACTGATGGCTCAAGAGCACTGTGTCATCATCGGTAACGGGCCGGCAGCAAATCAGGCAGCGCTTACGCTGAGAGAAAACTCTTCTGACGCACGCATCACCATAGTCGGTCAGGAGCCTTTTCCGCATTACAGACCGCACCTCCTCCCCGAGTACATTACGGGCAGGTTGTCTCAGGACGACCTTTGCGTGAATCCACCGGCATTTTACAAGGAGTGCGGCATAAAGGTGAGACTTGGGCAGAAGGTTGTACACGTAGACTTTAATAAGCGGGAACTGGTGCTGGATCATAAAGAAGTAATTTCTTTCGGCGGCCTAATAATAGCTAGCGGTGGCAAACAAAGAATTCCAGAACATCTTCAGGTATTCGATGATTTGATGCTCACTCTGAAGACTCCCGCAGACGCCGCTCAATGGATCGAGCAACTCAGCCAAGTGGATTCAGTCCTCATAGTTGGAGGTGATCTCACTTCATTAAGCCTGACCAAGGCCCTACTTTCTCTAGAAAAGCGCGTCATTTTTATGTTGAATGAAGATTCATTCTGGCCGGTTCCTCTTTGCAACGAACTCTCCGAGAAGATCAAGCACATGCTTACTGAAAGAGGTGTCGAAGTGATCAAGGCTGGGAGGATCAAACGTGTCACGCGTGTTTCAGGCCGGTCCCTTGAAGTGGAGACAGACAACAAAACACTGCGAGTCGGAATCCTTGGGGCCTTTTTCGGCATGACCCCCAATGTCAAATTTCTCGCTCGCTCCGGGCTTGACATAGAACGTGGGGTCCTCGTCGATGAGTACCTCCAGACCCGTTTTGACCTCGTTTATGCGGCGGGGGACTGCGCTCAAGTCTATCATCCAACTATCAAAGATTATTGGGTCTCTATCGGATACCAGAATGCTATCAACTTAGGGAAAGTTGCCGGCCTGAACCTGCTGGGCGGCATGCTTTCCGTAGACGCATCACCCGAGAGCATCTTCTTTGTAGATGGAATAATTGTTAATACATCGTGGTGGACGGAGTTTTGATATGCCCGTAGTGGATGTCACGGTCGAGGTTTGCGGGATGGCGGGTGACGGCACAATCGCCGCAGGAGGTTTGATCAACGAAGCAATGTCGGATGGGGGTTTTTCCGTACTCGCCTTCGATTCATATCCAGCGGAGATAAGGGGTTTCGGCAGGTGTGTCACCCGTTCCAGGATCGGCAATGAAGAGATAGTCGCGCTGGAAGATAAGACACACGTACTCATCTCCCTCAATGATGAGCAGGCTCGATCAAGGGTCCCCTTTTTGTCGGAAAACTCTATGATCTTTTTCGACAGCAATCCTGCGGTTTACGTACGAGAAGACAAATCTCTCGTATCAGAGCTAGATCCTGAGACTATACTATTCGGTATGCCTTTCAACGATATTGCTACAGCCTCCTCGGGAACGACGCGTGGGAGAAATCTCACAGCTTTGGGGTGTTTTGCAGCCATCTGCGGCGCGCCTCCTGACCTCTTCAGGGCCGTAATAATTAGAAAATTCAAGTCCAAGGGAGAAAAGGTTCTCCAAACAAACCTGAGGAGCTTCGATGCAGGGTTCGATTATGCACTCGAACACTTCTCAAACCGTATCAAGTCCATCTTCCTGATCCCTGACAAAGTTGGAGGGCCGAAAAAGGTCCTGCTCTCGGGCAATCAGGCAATAGGAAAAGCAGCTATCGATGCAGGTTTGAAGCTATATTTCGGCTATCCCATAACACCTGCAACACCGATAATGGAGTACTTGGCAACACATCTCCCGGCATTGGGCGGTCGCGTAATTCAGATGGAGGATGAGATTGCATCCATCGGTGCCGTCCTCGGCAGTTTTTACGCTGGGACAAGGGCCATGACAGCCACTTCGGGTCCGGGCTTCGCACTTATGACAGAACTCATAACTCATGGTGTCATGGCAGAAATCCCTGCAGTAATCATTAATGCGCAAAGGGGCGGTCCCTCTACGGGACTTCCCACCAAAACCGAGCAATCGGATTTACACGCTGCGGTGTTCGGAGGACCTGGTGATTCCCCACGTATAGTCATAGCACCCACTAACGTAGCCGAATGTTATCACTACACCGTAAAGAGTTTTCAACTCGCCGAGAAGTACCAGACACCGGTCATACTCCTCGCGGACTTCTATCTTGACAATCGTGTTGAAAACCTGCCCATGCCAGAAGCCTCCGAGTCGGAAAAGTCCGGGTCAAATGTGTTGCCGGAAAATTCGATTAAAGGATCATATCGGCGATATGAGATTACCGAATCTGGAATTTCACCGCGCGCCTTGCCGGGAA
>CAIXMD010000011.1 GCA_903920415.1 uncultured Desulfomonile sp. | reverse complement strand
TTGAAGACGCACCCTTTGTAGTAACGAGCTTGATTGAAGAAGAAAACAATCGACTGTGCATCCAGCTTAACGACGGGTCCAGCGAGCCTTTCGATCCCCGCCGCTTCTGGATCGGAGAAGAAAATATCCCCTATTGCCGGGTAAAAGATGAGTTATTTCATGCACGTTTCTCACGTCCTGCCTACTATCAACTAGCTCGCCATATTGTATCTGAAAATGATGAATTCTTTTTTGTGTTGGACGGGAAACGTCTGCCTGTAACTCGGTTACAAAGTTGAAATTAGCTAACGGATTTCTTTTCTCACTTTCCGCTACATGGCCAAGTTTTTTCAAATACTCCTAGGGCGAATCTATGATCAGGGTTACCGGTCCGTCATTTACCAACTCAACCTGCATCATAGCTCCGAAAATCCCTTCTTGAACCTCAACTCCCAGGTTGCGAACCTGTGCGATGAAGTCTGTATACAGCTTACAAGCCTCGTCTGGAGAGGCTGCGCCCGAGTACGACGGACGCTTACCCTTGCGGCAGTCTCCGTATAGAGTGAACTGGGACACAATTAACATTTCACCGCCAACCTGGGAGAGACTGAGATTCATCTTTCCTGTATCATCCGAAAAAATCCTCAACCCGGTCACCTTCTCGGCCATCCACCGAACCTGGTCAGGACCATCTCCCTCCCCGGCAGCGAAGAGAACCGCCATACCCTCCCCTATTGTGCCCACTACGTTACCACCCACAGAAACACTTGCTCTCGAAACTCTCTGGACTACCGCCCTCATTTAGCCTTTCCTCAAAAACTCTTTCCAAAGGAAGCTTCAAGGGATGTCGATCATTGGACGCTGAACGACGCTGGACAATTATCTGTCCGGCAGGATTGAACACAAACACATGGATGACCGGTGAAGCATCCCTTTCCTGTGAATGTCCTTACGAGTGGTTTGGCCTATTACCCTATCGGCATCATCCACGATCTCAAGTATTTCGTTGTAGGTGCAATATGTCCCCGGCATGAAAGTGATTCTTCTCATTCATTGGGAGATTTTCGGAGAAGCTTTTTCTCCACAGACTCTACTTTACGCCTGATGGATCCTTCAGCACCTTTCCTATCATCAATTTTTATGTTTGTCGCAACCCGGTCACATTTGGAAGCCATATTTTCGTGACATTTTCGGATCACGTCAAAAACCACATCAGCCGGTCCTTCGATCAATGTTCCCATGGCATGGATTTCAAAATCAAGGCCGCTTTCTTCTATAATCTTGATAGATTCAGCCACATAACTGCTCAATCCGTGGCCTCCCTTGTCCAGGGGGAAAACGCTCAGTTCTGCCAACATGTTCTGTTTCCTTTCAGTTCACAGAGGCTTATGGACGAAAAAGTCAACCAGAGTAACCTTCCATGATTTCTCACAGGTTAACACAGGAAGGTGTACTGCTTCAGACTATCTCAAGCCGTCCCTCGGGATGAGAAGAAACAACTTCACCTATTTGGGCCGCTATCTCAATTTCTTCCCTGTGCAAAGCCTCTTGAAATGCCGCTGCCCGCCCTACATCAATCGCCAGTATCAGGCCGCCTGACGTCTGTGGGTCGAACATCAAGTCTGATATGTCTAAGAAGATTTTTTGATCTATCTCTACCCATGAGCTGAAATACTTTCGGTTGGCGTGCGCCCCACCCGGCACCAGTCCCATTGAAGCTGCCTTTCGAGCGCCTTCCAGAAGCGGAACCGATCCCGATAGAATCCTTATCATGCAATGTGACGACCTTGCCATTTCGACGAGATGGCCGGCCAAGCCGAACCCTGTAACGTCTGTGCACGCTTTTAGACCGAATTTCGATGCAACTTCGGAAGCTTTTTTGTTAAGGGCACACATGGAATTGACCATCGCGTTAACAGCCTCTGCTGAAGCAAGTCCCCCTTTGAGCGCTGTTGCAATTACCCCTGTTCCGATGGCCTTAGTCAAGAAAAGCCGATCACCAGGCTTTAGACCAGAGTTGGTCATGATCCTGTCCGGATGTACCAGACCAGTAATTGAAAGGCCATACTTGGGCTCATCATCTTCCACACTATGTCCCCCGACCAGGGCTACACCCGCCTCTCGCAGGATGTCCAGCCCACCCTCTATAATAGTTCTGAGCACCGAAATGCCGAGCTTTTTTGAAGGAAAACACACAATGTTCAAGGCAGTGAGGGGACGCCCGCCCATGGCGTATACATCGCTCAGGGCATTGGCTGCTGCAGCGCGCCCGAAGACCCGGGGATCATCGACAATGGGCGTAAAAAAGTCCACCGTCTGAACCAAAGCAGTAGTGTCATCCAGCCGATAGACTCCAGCGTCCTCGAAGCCGCCGATCCCGGCAAGCACATTGGAGTTGCTAGGAATGTCGATGCCGCACAATGCCTGGTCCAGGTCCCCCGGACCTAATTTAGCGGCTCAACCGGATGCCCTGGAGAGGCTGGTGAGTTTGATCTTGTCTGCAGTCATGACTCTTTGTTTTTATTGAAGCGTTAATCCTGGCATTGTCTCTAATAGAACGATTGCCAATTTTTTTGTCCGAATGACATAATTTCGTTCACAAGCACTGGCTATATAACGATAATGCTCTACCAGGGCACTAGGACCACCGCCGTTACTTCACCAAGTTAAGCCTTACTGGAGACCTGAGAAGCACATATGATCCGTTCTCAGACTCTCTACGATCAGCGGTCCCCCCGAACTCTTTTATCAGCGCAGCCACTTTCCGGGCATCATCGGGTATCATCCTGACGCAGCCGTGTGACTGGTTACGACCTATACTACGGGGTGAATTAGTCCCATGAAACCTGTATCCGTAATCTTCAAGTTTCACCTGTCCGGCAATCTTGTCTTCCGCGTCAGGGACATCCTTCTTTTGTCTGACGTCACGCTTTTTCAGAAGTGGAGCCATGGTGCCGCCGTAGACACGGCGGCTTGGCTTATCACCGGCAGCCCAGGCACGATCCTTTGGAGGAATCCACCATGGGTCATCGTCATATATGTGCGTCACAAAGTAGACGCCCACGGGTGTAGGAAAGCCAGGCCCTCCAAGGCCTACTCGACATTCGTAGAGTGCTTGTCTCCGGCCCTCCGAGGAGCCGGCGAACAACTTGAAGGTATGTTCGGAATGACTGACCTCGATCTCCAGATACCCTAAGGCACGTTCAAGCGACATGGGAGGTGTCTGTGCGGACTTCACCGTTCCATCGGGCATCAGAGATGCCTGCATACCGCGTCGATTTGATACGTTCGGCTCCCTTGAGACTTGCATCCCATGAAAGGAGAACAGCTCAGGGTCTTCCGGTGAAAGTCCCGGAAAAGGCGTAGCCTGAAGCAAGAGCTTCCCCATGGCTCCTGGGAGAGTCCCCCTTTGCAAAATTTCCTCATGGGATTGACCAAAGAGGCTGCTGGAAACCTTGGTTCCCGAAGCACCCTTCGGAGGTTCTGCCTTTTCCTCTAAGTTCTTGCTGGATGACCGCCCGAGAGTTTTAGCGACCTTGGAAAAGTTGTCCCCCGTTGCAATGATCTTCTTGGGGCCGGGGCTCTTGCCACGACTTTTCTGAGAAGAGTTTCCTGTAGCTCCGCCGGGGTCTTTGTCGCCATTAGCCGCAGATGTGATTGAGTTAAAGGAAAAAAATAAAATCAGGCCAACACCCAATACCTTCGACAGAATAAGGAACATGATTTTCTCTCATCGCCTTCATGCTCGAACTAAAATAGTATGTATATTTAACATTTTATGGCATAGAAATCAATTCAAAAAAAGGGTCTGGGGGGATTTTCAGTCACGGGGCTTTTATTCATACAGGTGAACTCATCCTACTATTTTTTTGTGTGGACACATAGCGTATCAGCTTTTATTTGCAAGCATTTCAGACATACGATAGTCCTATTGTCGCAGGTCCTGTTATCTCCCGTCACTGAAATTCTTGACACCATTTTGAACGGGTATTAGGATGGAGTTGGCGGTTCTGCTCCAGCCACTGAATCCACAACCGAATGAAGTCTGGAGGTGTCCGGAATTTGGCGCCTCGTGCTCGTGACTAACAATAATACCCGCACAGGGTCATTTCAAACCGGCAATGCCGGAGACCAACGAAAGGTGAAGCAGCCGTGAAAGAGCTAATGTCGGGAAACGAAGCTATAGCGCGTGGGGCGTACGAGTATGGTGTCCGATTGGCCTCGGCTTACCCCGGAACGCCCAGCACAGAGATCCTGGAATGCATAGGGGCCTTATACCCGGAAATCCGTGCAGGTTGGGCCCCGAATGAAAAGGTCGCCTTAGAGGTTGCAGCGGGATCAGCGTACGGAGGTTCAAGGTCCATGGCCATCATGAAGCATGTGGGGCTCAATGTGGCAGCGGATCCTTTTATGACCCTTTCCTACACTGGTGTGAACGGCGGCCTCGTGATTGTCGTATGTGATGACCCGGAGATGCACTCTTCCCAAAACGAGCAGGATACACGTAATTACGCCAAGTTCGGGAAGGTGCCGTGTCTAGAGTCGTCAGATAGCCAAGAAGCCAAGGACATGGTGGGAGAAGCCCTCCTCATAAGCGAAAACTTTGATACACCAGTGATACTGAGAAGTTCAACGCGTATTTCCCACTCCATGTCACTTGTTGAGACCAAAACAAGGTCTGAAGGACCCAAAGAACTCGGCCTGAAAAAGGACCCCATGAAATTCGTGATGCTTCCTGCAATGGCACGCCGCCGCCATCCAATCGTGGAACAAAGGTTGAAGGATGTGGCCGCTTTTGCAGAAACCTTCCCTTTCAATAAGATCATTATGGGCGATACATCTCTAGGAATCATTTCTTCAGGGGTTAATTTTCAGTACGCTCGAGAGGTGGCGCCCTCCGCGTCTTTTCTCAAGTTGGGCATGGTATGGCCTCTTCCTGTAAAGATGATAAAGGATTTTGCCTCCCGAGTGAAGAGGCTCGTTGTCATAGAGGATTTGGATCCGTTTATTGAAGAAGCGGTACGATTGATGGGAATTGCTGTTGAGGGCAAGGAACTTACCGGGATTTGCAGCGAACTTTCCCCTGAAAAGGTGGAGATCGCACTGACCGGAGCCTCTTCTGCCAGGAGCATCGGCCCGATAGACGTGGAATTGCCATTAAGACCTCCCAACATGTGCCCTGGATGCCCACATAGAGCTACGTTCACTGCTTTGAAGAAGAACAAGGTCTACGTGTCCGGTGACATCGGCTGTTACACATTAGGTGCACTGCCTCCGCTTGGAATGCTGGACCATTGCCTGTGCATGGGTGCCGGCATAGGTATCGCCTCCGGGTTGGACAGGTCCCTTGGCGATTTGGCTAAAGGTAAAGCAGTGGCAGTGATAGGCGATTCTACATTCTTTCACTCGGGTATGACGCCGCTCCTGGAGCTAGCCTATAACGGGGGCTCAACCACAGTGGTCATAATGGACAACAGGACAACTGCCATGACCGGAGCACAGAATCACCCGGGCACAGGGTTTACCCTTCGACTGGACCCGACTATTACTGCGGACATCGAGAAGCTGGCCGAATCTTTCGGGTTCAAAAGAATCAGGACAGTGAACCCATACAAGGTAAGGGAACTCGAGAAAATCGTCTCAGAGGAATTGGAAGCCCCTGAGCCTTCTCTGATAATATCTCGCGCGCCCTGTGCTCTTTTGAAGACCGACCGGATCTTGATCGACAAGCCGTACGACATTGACAAAGACGTGTGCAAAGGCTGCAAGAGTTGCATAAATACGGGCTGTCCTGCTTTGGAGTTCGTCAAAATCGAGGAGCCTGCCGAAGGAGAGAAGCGCAAGGGTTTTTCAAAGATCAATCCCGCCCTTTGCGTGGGATGCGGAACCTGCTACGAGGTTTGCAAGTTTGATGCTGTCAAGGAGGCGTCATGAGCAACGATCGCGTTTACAATGTTCTCATAGTCGGTGTAGGGGGCCAGGGAATCATTCTGGCCAGCGACGTGCTCGGGCTGGTCGCCGCACGCCACGGATATGATGTCAAGAAGAACGAAATTCATGGAATGGCCCAACGGGGCGGTTCGGTTTCCAGCCACGTCCGATTCGGCAAGTTCGTGAGTTCTCCCATTATAAAGATGGGAGAGGCCGACGTGCTTCTCTCATTTGAACAGATCGAGACATTGAGGTATTTTCCCTTCTTGTCGGAAAAGGGAAAAGTGATAGTGAATGATCTGAAAATCCTGCCGCCTGCCGTTTTCACCGGCAAGCAGGACTATCCTGCGGACGTGATCGGAAAGATCAAGAGCAAGGTCCCCGATGCGCTGGTGATGAAAGCAGATGAAATCGCGGCAGGCATGGGCAACCCCAGAGTAGCCAACGTAATATTCTTAGGAGTGCTCTCCAAATACCTCGACATCCCGGCCGAGACTTACGAGGAGGTATTGAAAGAAACCCTCAAGCCCAAGCTGGTGGACATAAACCTGAAAGCGTTCCACAAAGGCCGCTTGCTTGCTGCTTGATCTCCTTGTTGTTGCCGATCGGTAGCGAATGATTTCCTTCATCCGGCAACCCTATGGCAAGTTCGTCGTCCGCGGCGTGGCCAAATCGACGTTCTCCGTAACATGGTATTGACAAAGCCGGGACCTGATCGACAAAGCAACGCCCTATAACATCGGAACAGGAGGTTTCCCCTACCGAATAGAAAATCAGCCGCTCAAAGCGATCATACTGAATAGCATTTACCATGAGGGACATCTGGGCTGAGTTTCCGTACATTAGCACAATATCAGGGATAAAAGGGTCGTAAGCAGTTGGCGCAAGCATGAACGCCTTGTACTTATCGCGCGGACCATTTTATCCCTTCCGATTTCATGAGTACGCACCTATTTCCATCTTTCTGAAGTGAACCTGCCACTCAAGATGGCAGCGACCAGTGCTTTTTCATCTTCGAGGACATCCTGGAACCGGGTAACGCAAGTGCCTACTGTTCCGGGACTGTGAGCATCACTACCGCCGATTTTTATGAGCCGCATTGACTCAGCCACCCGTCGCGCAAAATCATTTTCCTCGTCAGTCACCATGCTATTGCAGACTTCAAGGCCATGAACATGGGAAAATGTGGGGTTGTCAATCGCGTCTTTGAGATCCATTTTGAGGACTCCGAATCCAAACACCAGAAAACCACGAAAAGGGTGGGCAGCTATTGCCGCGCCGCCCACTGCATCAACATGGGTCTTTAACTCCATCGGAGTCAATATCTCATTGGGTATCTCTTCCAGACCGAAGACCAGTATGTCCCCGCCTGTGGTGGTTATCTCAACCCCCCGAAACACTGGAAGCCCATGTTTCTTGCTAATTGCCTCTACGTCCTCCAGCGGCCAGACAATGTTGTGCTCGGTAATACATACCCCATCCAGACCGGCGTCCTTGGCAGCAATCATGAGTTCGTCGGGCGACATGGAACTGCACGGGGAATATGCTGTCGTGTGAAGGTGAAGATCAAGATACATTTTAAACACTTGGAGCCGTTATTGTAATCTCAAGTAGTCCGCAAGTTCAGGATTCCAACCATAGAATTCGTTGATGAATAGCTTCGCGTCCAGGCCGGGATCTTTCTCTAGAGCAACTCTCAAGTC
>CAIXMD010000010.1 GCA_903920415.1 uncultured Desulfomonile sp. | reverse complement strand
GTGATCTTCTTGGTGTTGAATGCATTAAATCCAAGGAAGGCTTCGTAGGACATATTTGCCATCAGCCAGTGCCGATTGGCCAGTTTTGACTGATCCCAGAAGAATTTCTTTTTGGCCCGAATACCGTCAATGGCTTTGATAACACAGCCAGGGAACAGATTGGTAAGGGTCCAAACAATTTTGTTCACTTCCCTATCCACGAGTTCAAAGTCACGGGGAAGGTCCTTCATCAACTCTTTGGCTTCTTTGGCACCGGCACCGGTTTTGAATTCGCCGTAAACTATCTCACCGTCCGCTACGTACGTATCCGTAATCACGAGGGGATTACGAATAAATTTGTCTCCTTGTTTCAGCACGGGGATGGTTTTGGAAATCAAATTCTTTGCCTTCATCTTGTACGCGCTCCACATTTCGCAACTAACGCTATTCCACATTGCATCCTCCATGGAGAGGAACCAGGGGAGGAAGTCCGTGGACCCACCGTCGGGGCTGGAGCCGTGCCGTGCACCTGCCTGGCCGAAAATAGCGAGGTCGCTTGAGATCGCCAAGTCACAAGCCATTCCGATCTCCTGGCCTCCTGCGACTCTCATGCCGTTCACACGGCAGATGACTGGTTTCTTACAGTTAAGTATCGAATCTACCATGCCGTTGAACAAATCCATGTACTCCCCGTATTCATGTGGCCGCATGGAATAGTATTCGGCGTATTCTTTAGTATTGCCGCCGGTACAAAATGCCATGTCTCCAGTTCCCGTGAATACGACGGCCACTACGGACCTATCCTGGCTCGCTGCGCTAAAACCCGCTATAACGCCCTTTACCATTCCCGTCGTGTACGAGTTGTACTGCTTAGGGTTGTTGAGGCGGATCCAGGCGACATAAAGTCCTTCTATTTCCTTGCCCTCCGGTGAGATCAAAGGCTTCTTCTCGTAGACCGTACACGGGGCTTCAGTTCCCCAGTGCTCGGGACCGATAAGAATATGGTCCTTTTCGCTGCTCTCTCTAGGTAACCACTCAAGTGACATATCGTTCCTCCTTTGGTTTTGAGAATCCCCGCCTTCCAATCATCCACACGTGAAGAGGACGGCCTCGATGCCACATGGAATCATGAAAGCGGGAAAAGTGAATGCCTGTTTAATAGGGTGGCCCAAAAAGGCTATTTCATGGGCTCGAACGCATAAAATACCCTTGGGATCAGTACAACCTCTCGGCCCATTTCCTGGGGAACCGGTTCGACATCGAAGACTGCCAGCCTCACCTTGTCACCGGATTTAAGTTCACCTTCTTTACAGTTGATAATACGTACAAAAAAAGTTTTTTTGCCTTCCAGGTCTACCAGCGCGTGTACCAACGGTGGTTTTCCGAAGCCCAATGGAACTCCAACCACTTCCTCGGTTACGTCTATCACTGTGCCCGTTGTAGGCCAGTCAATCCATTCCATATTCGTGCTGTAGCAATCTGGGCAAAGTATCCTCGGGGGAAAGGCTTCAACACCGCAATCCTTGCATTTGGTGGTTGTGAAGCGGCCCTCTTTCAGGAACTCGTAAAATAAATGGATCTGATTGAACTCTATGGACTCCTGCGGAAACAGGTCCATGGTGACCATATACTTGCCATCAAGTACTGAGATTCCTGGAATGCTCATGCGACCTCCCTTCCATAAATCAGTACCGTGTGAGCGGCTATAAAACCGCTGAGATTGTGGGTAAGTCCGACGGTAGCATTCGGGACCTGCTGGATCGCGTCTCCCCTCAGTTGCTTCATCACTTCCATTGCTTGTCTTATACCTGTCCCGCCAAATGGATGCCCACAGCCGAGGAGACCACCATCGGTATTGGTTGGGATTAGACCGCCAAAGTCATTCTGGCCGGCGCCGACAAAAGGGCCTCCTTCGCCCTTGTTACAGAATCCCAGGTCTTCCATTTCGATAATTTCCGAGATCGTGAAACAATCGTGTGTCATGGCCACATTTATATCCTTGGGGGTTACTTTGGCTTTGCTGTAAGCTTGATTGGCCGCGATCTTCAATGCTTCCCATGTAGTCCAGTCGGGCATGTTTGCCGACATGTTGTTCACTGAAGCCTGACCGGTCCCGCGTAAGTACACCAGCGGCTTGTCGGTCATATCTTTGGCTTTCTCTTCAATAGCCAGCACTACCGCTGCAGCGCCATCGGTAATGGGGCAGCAATCATAAAGTGTCAACGGAGCGACAATCATTCGGCCGCTCATAACTTCTTCCATGGTTACGGGTGTCTGAAACTGGGCTTTAGGGTTCTTTGCCGAATTCCGGCGATTCTTCACGGAAATTGTGGCCAAGTGTTCCTTGACCGTACCGTATTGCTTCATATGCTGTTTGGCCACCATGGCAAAGACTGGAGGTGGCAGTCCCAAACCCTGGGTTCCATCCCAGTCATGGTCCACCGAAGCCAGTTCGCTATAGAACACCTCCCACCTCTGCGGCGTGTAGAGTTTCTCTCCTCCGGCAACCATTACTACATCCGCCTGGCCGGATTTGATCAGGCCGAAGGCCAGAATAATGGCCGAACTGCCGCTAGCACAGAGAAGTTCAACTCTGGCGCAGATGTTCTTGGGCTTGATGCCCGCGTATTCAGCCACCATGGGTGCCAAATGGGTCTGGTATGAGGTTCGCTCGGTGTATGCGGAAGCAACCAGCAGACCATCTATTTCTTTTGGGTTTAGTTGAGGACTGTCGTCGTAACACGCCTTGGCAGCCTCTTGAAAAAAATCCCGCTGGCTTCCGTCTCTGACCCCCCACTTGGACATTCCCCCGGCCACTACGCACACATTACGTTCCATTAATGAGTACCTCCGGATTGTGATTCGGGTTATCTTACCTTGGATTTTTGCCCGGATGGAAAGTGAATGCTCCTCCGGTCCCACATTCACGAAATCAGGTCCCCTCAAACCCGGCCACTTTACCGTAGACTTGAAATCGTGGTCCTCGTGAAAAATCGACAGGCAAAATACTCAACAGAATTTCAGTTTACAGTATTTTCTCCCCCGAACGCAACTAATTTTTTCTTGACTGATCCTGTCTCTCTCTCATCTGGAATCAGCACTTAACTCTCAGATTATATGAATAAAATCTGCGATAAGAAATTCTACTTATCAATTATTTTCCCCTTTCAGGGATTTTTTTTGGTTTCATGTGGATGAATTGCTGGTATCTCAAGAATACTCTACGTCCTCCGCTCTCGTGCATTCTGAAGAGAGAACAGGTCACCTACAAAAAGTGCATCCTTCCATCATTAACGTGAAGAACGGAATCGGATGGCCCTGCATCCACCGTCTTCATTCAGAAAGTCCACTGT
>CAIXMD010000009.1 GCA_903920415.1 uncultured Desulfomonile sp. | reverse complement strand
TACCAATGGACAATCAGACCGTTTCTCTTTTGATGGGCCAAATTTCGCCTTCTTATTTAACTTCCCAGTGCCCTCAAAAAAAGTATTGGTCAAATCATACAAAACAATCGTCGCTTGCAGATTAAATAAGGTCTTTTCCCTACAACTCAAGTAATCCTCAAGATCATCCTGTCCCTTCAATAATTTGTCCGATACACGGTAAACCCGATCCTGAGGCAGCAGACTAAAGTCTGTTCCCAACAATTCATCTATGGCACTCTTGTGCTGCAACCACCAATGAGTTGCCAGCTCCGAACTGGGCCAGATCAGGCGGCCCGCTATCACTCCAATAGCAACATCCCTCCACGGACGGCTGAAACCCATTTCAGATAACTTCTCATCTAAACTCAGCTCTTTGATTGTTTCCAGCACCACATGTTCCGCTCCTACGGAACGTCCCTCTTCATTTTCAGTGCTGTTGACATCTACCGTCTGGTAATCTGGTGTATACTCGGATTCCTTAGCGTTTGCCGACTTCCCGGCACGAATCAGGAATAAGGCATCACTGTCTCCTTGTTTGATGATCCGCCGGACATACTTCCGGGCTAACCGCTCTATCTCCTGGGTACACGGAAATATCGGTTCCTGACGGGTAACAACCTCCTCGATTCTATTTGCTAAATCTTTCCACTGTCCCTCTGGAAGCGCAAAGTCCGCACCCAGATTTAATACCGTCCGCTGGCGCGGTCCTCGTTCCGTCCGAAAGGATTCGACCAGCTTGAAGGTCGTATACTCGGTCTGAGTTTTCTTCTTCTGAGTGGATGCTCGAATAAACATGTGACGACTTTACCACGCGAGGGTGCCATTGTCAAGGACATTGAATGATTTTCTGGCACTACAAACGACTTTCCGGACCTTATGTAATCCTAACACATTGTAATTACACATGTCACATTTTTAAACCAACCCGTTTTTGTCAATTATCAGGAGAATAATCATGAATTTGGGCTAACATCCTCGCACCAATCATTTTAGTCAAATGGGATGCGAATACGGGCGTATTTTTGGCAAAGGTAGACGACGGTCATGGCTGCGGTGGTGCTTACATTTTGATGAATCAGAAGGGTGGACCTGACACTCGAGCCGCCGGTTCAATTTTTTCGGTGATCAGACAACGGTGTTTGCGGGCTGAACCTTCCCTTACGGTGGGAAGGTAATGATGGCGGTGTTCCGTCTAAGGGGGTTTACAATGGACTATAGTTTGTGCCAGTTGCGATTACTGACTAATACCCTTCGAGAGGCCCTGGGGTTGACGCTTCAGTTGAAAAGGACTTTCGACGAAGGGCGACCGATATCGGAGGCATTGTCTTGCTTTGTCGCAAAGCAGGGAGAGGAAAAAGAGTTGAGACGGTTTTCACCTGAGCTTCAAGCTTGAAAGCAAGATAGACAGGAGAACAGAAATAGATAAAATATCTCTTATATTCGTTAGCATTGAAATAGTTGTTTACTGAGTGGAGGCTCTGGGGAGTTTTATAAGCTTATCTCCTTTCT
>CAIXMD010000008.1 GCA_903920415.1 uncultured Desulfomonile sp. | reverse complement strand
GTGTACAATGATACGAAGTGTGCTCGTCGTTGAGGCAAGGTCCCCGGAGTCAGCGGTGTACAAATAGAATTGGACCCTGTCGTCTACAGCTATCCTTATCGAGCCGTCAGGCTTGTTCAAAAGAGCAGAGGGTGCCGTCTGGTACGCAACACCCAGACCCCAGGCCCCTGGATCGACCCCAGCGGTCGCCCATCGTCCTGATTTTGCATCCATACTGTTGATTTCTATTCCCGTGATAAAGCTCCGGGGAGAAATCTCGATATCGAGGCTAAAGACGGCATCAGCCGCGCCGTCAGGCTTAATTTCCGAATATCGGCCCACCGCATCGGTGGTGGCAAATCCGAGCCAGGTTCCAAGAAAGTTTACCTTAGCAAGTCCGCTGCCTTGCTTTTCCTGAGTTGCATCCTTTAAGCCCTTCTCCTGTTTTTGAACCGGGCACCAGGAGATCTCACCGTCCGCAAAAGTAACCGTGATGCGGTAATTTGTAGCACCGCCGGCGATACTGCCGTTATCCGCGACGTACAGATTGAGGTCCACGCGGTCCTTGACTTTGATCTTGACGCTCGCGTCACGATTATTTAAGAGGCGAACCGGGTCTGACACCAGCGCTACCCCCACCGCCCCGTTAGACGTGCTGGGGACGGTGTCCCAGACAGAAGGCACTCCATCAATATTTCGGATTTCGATGCCGGTAATTTCCTTATCACGAGCATCCAGGCTTAGAACGAACAGCCCATCTCCCTTTTCGTCTCCACCGATCTTCTTGCTCGGATTCACCGCATCATAACTGCTGATCCCCTTCAGAAGAGCCGACATCCGGACGGGAAAAACTCCGGTCCGGCTCGATGGGCTCGGGCTCGAGGGTCCTGCTTCCGTCTTGATGGGGGCGTTCCAGGAAGTACCGTCATTGTTGATAATTTTTACTTGGTATCGGCGGTCTTTCTGGGAGAACTTACCGTCGTCGCTTATGAAAAGGAGGAGCTGGGGTGTTTGCCCAGGGGTAAGATTCAAAGCCCCCCCACGCCTATTCATTATCTCCGAGGGGTTCTTGGCTGATGCTACTCCTATGAAACCGGCTTCCGGACTCATCCCGGCTGTATTCCACTCTCCCGGAGGCTCAAAGGCTCGTATTTCAATTTCTCTAATTCTCAAGTCGGAAGTGCGGGGGTTGAGGGTGAGAGAAAATACAGCGTCAGGCTTACCATCGGGCTGTGCAGATGTTTTGCCCACCCGGTCACTATTCTTGACGCCGAGAAAAATGCACTCGCCTTCAGGGCCGGTTTGGGCACGACCATGCGCGGTAAGGAATACAAACATCCCGACCATAATCAGACCGAGAAATAAGCGCATGCAGACAAGTGTGGGCAGAAGGAACCTCCCCTCTAACGAGAGCCTAAAAGACAAAACTGCCTAATAATACGCAATCTAGTTAATAAGACTTCGGAATGTCAAGTCAAAATTCCTTATTACCACCAGGCTGGTACAAATATCATGGAAAGATTGATGAGATCCAATAATGATAACGACTTTTTGCTCTCAGATACCGATGCGCAAGCATTTTGACCCTATCGGCGCGCAGATGTGTTCACCCTGCCTGTGCTTGTCACACGCTTGATTAATCCCATTCGGTAGCGAATTTGTATGACCTGCCATGAGACGCAACTCATCGAACGCGCTTGTGTAACAGGTTCCTTTGTGTTGACACTTTATCGTATGCAATTCTACAATCCTGACTGTTGTAGCGTCTCAAAGATAAGAGGAGAATGCCGTGGTAAAGATCGGTATGATCGGTGGCTCGGGTTTCGATGACCCTGATTTTCTTACAGATGTTAGATCCATTAAGAAAGGAACCCCATTCGGCTCACTATCCGCTGATTTAATCGTCGGCAAGGCCGGTGAGATCGAAACCGTGATAATGCTGCGTCATGGAAAAGGCCACAGAATAATGCCATCCGCGATTAACTACCGTGCGAACATCTGGGCCATGAAAGAGGTGGGAGTAACACACATCATAGCCACGTCGGCATGCGGGTCTCTTAGGGAGGAAATTGAACCGGGACACCTCGTATTTCCCGATCAGTTCATCGATTGGACCAGGACGCGTAAAAGCACTTTCCACGAAGGCGATCAGGTAGTGCACATGGCTATGGCCGATCCATTTTGCGAGCGCTTGAGAAGTATCCTCATCGAAACATGTATCACCGAGGGAATCATCCATCATCCGAGAGGCACGGTGGTTACCATAGAAGGGCCGAGGTTTTCCACAAGGGCCGAGAGCCGTATGTTTAGAATGTTGGGCGGAGATATCATCAATATGTCCACCGTACCAGAGGCCGTACTCGCCAGAGAGGCGGGTATTTGTTACGCCGTAGCAGCCATGAGCACTGATTACGACACGTGGCATGACAGCGAAGCCCCTGTGACCTGGGAGATGATTGCTGAGACCATGAACAATAATGTGGAGAATGTGAAAAAAATATTTTTCCGGTCTCTGTCTAAAATCACATACGAACAATGTGATTGTCGAAAAGCCATAGAGAGCGCAACGGTATAAGATCGGAATCCAAACCCCTTCGCACGTCACTGTTTCGAAGAAACGAAACCAATCTGAACACACAAAAGGGAACCAAGAAATGGACTTAGCGCAACGTATCAATTTAGCCTTAGGTACAAAACCCGTAGATCTACTCCTAAAAAACGGGCGCCTGATCAACGTATTTGCGGGCAGTATTCATACGGCTTCCGTAGCAATTCACGAGGGCCGCATAGTGGGCTTTGGAGACTATGAGGCAATTGAGACAGTTGATTTGCAGGGGCGTTTTATCGCGCCGGGGTTTATCGACGGACACCTCCATCTGGAATCGAGTATGCTGTCCATCCCTGAGTTTGCCGCAAACGTGGTTCCCCTCGGAACAACTACCGTTGTGGCTGATCCTCATGAGATCGCAAATGTTCTCGGTTTGGATGGGATCCGTTACATCCTGGATTCGAGCGAAGGATTACCCCTCCGAGTTTTTATTATGTTTCCTTCATGTGTTCCTGCCACACCGTTTGAGACGTCTGGGGCAGAACTCACCCACAGGGAAATGGAGCTTTTCAAGGATCATGAGCGTGTGCTGGGACTTGCAGAAATGATGAATTATCCCGGGGTCATATATTCTGACCCCGAAGTCTTGGCAAAGATCGATGTTTTCAGGGGAAAGGTCAAAGACGGTCATGCGCCGGGTTTAACCGGAAAAGAACTCTGTGCGTACATAAGCGCGGGGATAGGCTCAGACCATGAGTGCACAACCCTTGAGGAGGCACAAGAAAAGCTCCGGATGGGTATGCGCATCATGATAAGGGAGGGTTCGGCAGCGAAAAATCTGGACGCGCTCCTGCCGCTGATCAACGAACATAGTTCACGCAACTGCCTTTTTGTCAC
>CAIXMD010000007.1 GCA_903920415.1 uncultured Desulfomonile sp. | reverse complement strand
GGCAGAGGGGGCCAGGGAGCTGTAACCTCAGCCGAACTCGTGGCCCAGGCTGCTATTGACACAGGAAAGTACGCCACAGCGTTTCCCAGCTTCGGACCTGAAAGGAGAGGAGCCCCAGTGGTAGCGTTCGCCCGTGTAGACGAGCGACCGGTCAGAATAAGATCCAAGGTTTATAATCCGGATGCTGTGATCGTCCTCGATCCGTCTCTGGTAGAAATAGCCAATCCTATTGAAGGATTGCGTGACGGGGGGGTCCTTATTATCAATTCGTCACACGACCCGGAAACCATCAGGAAACAGCTTTCTTTTTCGGGCCGACTTGCTGTGGTAGACGCGACCCGCATTGCCAAAGAGGTAATCGGGCTGCCCATCACAAATACAACCATGGTGGGCGCGCTGGTAAAGGCAACCAACCTGCTCACTGTCGAGGCACTCAAGGAACCCTTTAAACGCCGTTTCGGAAAGATCGCCTCCAGGAACATAGAAGCAATGGAACGGGCCTGGGAGGAAACGAAGATAGACGATTGATGTTAGGAAAGTATCGTAGAGTTTTCAGTTATCTTGGCTGTGCACATTTTTAATCAACGGAGGACATTGTGACTAAACCCATGGAAGAAATTACATGGCGGGAAATAGAGCCGGGAGGCGTAATCACCGAGCCGGGTAATGCGTCTTGTTACCACACGGGCGCGTGGCGTTCCCAGAGGCCCAAATATGATGATGATACTTGCATCCGGTGCTGGAGATGCTTCGTTATGTGTCCAGAGGCTGCTATATCTCCGGATTATGAAAAAAACATCTTTTTATGGAACTTTGATTATTGTAAAGGATGCGGCATCTGCGCCCAAGAGTGCCCCGTGTCTGCCATTACCATTGAAGAGGAGGGGGAGTGATGGGCAAGAAAGTAGGTATCGAAGTCTCTATAGCCGCATCAGATGCAGTGGGACTTTGCGATGTGGACGTTGTGGCCGCCTATCCTATTACACCGCAAACCCACGTAGTGGAGCACCTGGCCGAACTGGTAGCCGACGGAAGGCTTGATGCGGAGTTCGTTCCCGTGGAATCGGAGCATTCGGCTATGAGCGTCTGCTGCGGTTCAGCAGCCGCGGGGGCCAGAACGTTCACTGCTACATCAGCCCAAGGTCTTGCTCTCATGGCTGAGATAGTGTTCATTGCTTCATCCATGCGGTTGCCAATCGTAATGTTTCTTGCGAACAGGGCATTGAGCGCTCCTCTGTCTATTTGGAATGATCATTCCGACACCATGATGGTCCGGGACTGTGGATGGATACAGGTTTTTTGTGAGAACGGCCAAGAGGTCTATGACTCGATCTTCCATGCCTTCAGAGTTGCCGAAGATCCTCAAGTTTCCCTGCCTGTCATGATAAACGTAGATGGGTTCACTCTTACCCATGTTATCGAGCCAATTGAATTCTGGACCAAAGAAATGGTTCAGAATTATTTGCCACCCTTTCAACCGCTTTATCGCCTCCATCCTGATAAAGTTGTGTCCATGGGAGCTTTTGGGATGCCGGAGATCTATGCGGAACAGAAAATGGCTCACGACCAAGCACTGCTGGCCTCTGCCTCAGTTATTAAGAAGGCGTGGGACGAACAGGGGGAGTTGACGGGTAGGAAATATTCTCCAGTCGAGCTTTACCGTACGGAAGGAGCAGACACACTGATCCTAGCGATGGGCTCAATATGCGAGACCGCTTCACTGGCCGTGGACCAGATGAGAGAAGATGGCCGGAAAGTAGGACTTGTCAAACTGCGACTATGGCGTCCCCTGCCTGTTACTG
>CAIXMD010000006.1 GCA_903920415.1 uncultured Desulfomonile sp. | reverse complement strand
CTAGAGGAAGAGCGTTCCAAGGTCAATCCGAATCAAAGTCAAATCCGGAAACTCCTTGATGAGAGAAGAGCCAAAGAAAAGACTTTCAAACAACTCAAAGAGCGACTTTTGGCAGAGTATCCAGCGTATTCGGAACTACGTTATCCTCGACCGATTACGGTTCATCAGCTTCAGAAAGATGTTATCGATCAGGACGAAGCGGTTCTCCAATACATGGTGACCCGAAGCCGCACGTACGTCTTCGCACTGGATAAGCAGCGGTTTCACACCTATTCAATCGACTATTCCGGCAACGACATTGAAAAGGATATAGACGCTCTCACACGGCCTCTACACCGTGCCGACACACAAGCAAGCTGGGACCCGTCGGTAGCTTATCGAGTCTATTCGAAGATCATCAAGCCGATAGAATACTTTTTGGTGGGGAAAAAGAGCGTAGTGATAATCCCACACGGGCCTCTTTCATCGCTGCCTTTTGAGATACTGGTAGATTCCAAGACCCACGCTGCAAGGAGATTCTGGTCGGCAACCGATCGCCCAAGTTACCTGGTGGAAAAATATGCCTTCAGCTATGCTCCCTCAGCCTCGATTCTTACTCAAATTCGAACAAGGAGTCGAGAAAGAAAGCCCGGCTGGAACCTCGTAGCATTCGGCGATGCTGATTACGCAGACTCACAGAAGACTAAAAACCCCAACCCAGGCTCTGAAAAGCTTATGAACTCAATGAACATCAGTTCCGGGGGTTCGCGCGGCCAGGATCTCCGTCCCTTGCCGGGTGCTCGTAAAGAGATCTCTGAAATAGTAAGGATCATGGGAGGGCCAACCCAAACATACGTTGGACCGCTGGCCACAGAAACTCTATTCAAAAAAGTGGATCTAGCTCGTTACGGATACGTTCATCTCGCGACACACGGAGTGCTGTTAAGCGGCGCCGGAAAGTTTCAGCAGCGGCCTGCCATAATTTTTTCTCTTTACGGAGACAAGGAAAACGACGGTTTTCTCCAGTTGGGAGAAGTTTTCGGTTTACGGCTCAATAGTGATCTGGTGGTACTATCTTCTTGTCTTACTCCTGGGAAAATTGACCTTGGAGATTCCAGTGGTCTCACTGGACTGGCCCGAGCATTTCTTTTTGCGGGCACAGACTCGGTCATCCTTAGCATGTGGCAGGTGAATGACGAGAGCACGGCCAATCTCTTCATAGAGTTGTACCGCAATCTTAAAGACGGATCAAAAGCCGAAGCTCTGCGTGCGGCCAAGCTGGCGTTGCTCAAAAATTCCGGAACAAGTCATCCCTATTATTGGGGACCGTTCATTCTCATGGGCGATTGGCATGTTCGGTTGCATCCCTCCTATAACAGGCCTGCGCCGGAGACAGTCCGTTTCAAAGGGCTTTCGAACTGGAGAAAACTTCTTAGTTTCTGAAATGATAGAAGTAGTGTCAATATCCATTCCTGGAAGATCCCACCGGTGGAATTTCGAGTGAGGGGCAACCTTTTGAATTCTCTTAAGAATGCGGCGTGCTTCATTACTCTTTTGTTTGCAGTTTCTCCAGTTGATGCCGGTGCGCAAAACTGTCCTGCAATGAACAAAGAACTCGCACGGTTGAGGATGGAGTATCATAGGCAAGCCGCCTCGGCGTCTTCTCGGACAGGATCCGTCAGTTTCGAAGAGTTGGCCGTGATTCTGGACAAGATAGTCGAGCTAAAAGATTCCATGAGAAAACTCAATTGTGAGATCCGCGCCCGGCCGAAAACCTTTCAGAATGCTCGTTGAGGTGGAATCTGGGAGATGAAACATGGACGATGAAGGTATCAAGCGTGTAGCCCAACTCATGAGGAGCGCTCGAAAGATAGTAGTCTTTACCGGCGCAGGAATATCAACAGAGTCGGGGATTCCCGATTTCAGGTCTCCAGGGGGTATATGGTCTCAATACAATCAAGACGATCTCACCTATCAGAAATTTCGGTCCCATGAAAAATATCGCAAGCTTTACTGGGCGTACGACAGGGCCAGGTATCCGGCCATGAGTGACGCGCTCCCAAACCAGGCCCACGAAGCGATAGTGGAGATCGAGCGCAGTGGCCTCCTCCTTGCCCTCATTACCCAGAATATCGACGGACTCCACCAGAAGGCGGGGAGCGATCCAAACAAGATATACGAGTTGCACGGTACGGTAAAAGAGGTGACTTGCCTGGACTGCTCCACACGCTGGGTCCGGGAGGAGATCACTGACCGGATGGATCGAGAAGGTATCGAAGTTCCCTACTGTCCTCATTGCGGCGGTCCACTTAAATGTGCGACCATCGCGTTCGGACAATCATTACCGGCCGAGGTACTTGAGAAGAGCTTTGCTTACGCTCGGAACTGCGATCTATTTCTTACCATCGGATCATCTTTGGTGGTTCAGCCCGCGGCCATGCTTCCGCTGGAGGCCAAGAGGGGTGGAGCACGCCTCGTCCTCGTCAATCTGTCAACTACTCCCTACGATCAAGCCATGGACATAATCGTGAGGGGTAATGCAGGACCGGTCATGGACTCGATTATGACGGAGTTGAGAAGATTTTCGGACGAATGAATTGGGAACGGCATCCCCCCTTGTACCATTCGAAGCGAAGGGGGCATGCCGCATGTCTCAGAAGAATAATCAAGAAATTATTAGGGAACCGAACTGCCAAAAGCATGATCAGCGTTTTGAGAATTGGAAGCTCGCGCGGGCTCCCCGTTTACCATACTTTTTACGTTCCTTGACACGGGAATCTCGGGTAAGGAACCCGGCACTCTTAAGAACGGAACGGTACACCGGGTCGACATTCAGAAGGGCTTTGCTGATGCCGTGTTTTATTGCTCCCGCTTGACCGGAAAGGCCTCCACCCCGCACGTTTACAATTATGTCGAATCTCCCGGCTGTTTGGGTCAACTCAAAAGGCTGCATGATCACCATTCTCGAGGTCTGGCGGCCAAAATAAGAATCGAGAGAACGGTCGTTAACCAGACATGCACCTGATCCCGGCCTTAGCCAAACTCTGGCGATGGCATTCTTACTCTTGCCTGTAGCATAATGACGTTCATGCTCCATTTTTAACTCCAAAACTAAAACTGATACATTTCAGGCTGTTGTGCGGCATGGGGGTGTGTCTCACTAGAATAAATCTTCAACTTAGTCAGTTGAGCGCGGCCCAGGGTGTTCTTGGGGAGCATGCCTCGCACGGCTAGTCGTAACATCCTGTCGGGTTTCTCCTTGAGAAGTTTGTCTGCCCGAATGGACTTCAGGCCTCCAGGTGTCCGGGTGTGGTGGTAATAGATCTTTTGCTGGAGTTTATTTCCAGTGAGACGCACCTTGGATGCGTTCACCACTATGACAAAGTCGCCGGTATCCATGTGGTGGGCGAACTGGGGTTTGTGCTTGCCACGAAGGATTCGAGCGGTTTCAGCTGCGAGCCTGCCCAGAACTTTGTCCTTGGCGTCAATTACGAGCCATTTTCTTTCCACTTCCCCTTTTTTCGGGGTCCAGGTTTTCATGTCACACCTCTTTACTCACTCAAACGCAAATTACTATCACTGCGTATAGAACCTGTCAAGAAATATCAGGCCAACGACCAAAGTTGAGTCAAGACTGATTCTTGACAGAGGGTAATGGATTTTGAAGGTGATATTTTTATTCGGTGATGTTTTCTTGACATAGACTATTTGAGACCTTATACTAAAGTGTCTTGCAACCCTATGCTAGGCATCTTTCCGAAAAGACGAATCTCAAGATAATAATGGTGTTCCTGACAGGTTGAGTTGCCTCATCTAGGGCGCAGATTTTTTAAAAGGCATCATGTTCAAGGAGGACGAAATGGCGAAAACTAAACTGGTCAAACCTCACGGTGGTGGCGAACTTAAGTCGTTGCTGCTGGAGGGTGCTGCACTGAAAGAGGAACTGAAGAAGGCCGAATCCCTGCCCAAACTGAATATTACTTCAAGGGAATCCGGGGACCTTCTGATGATGGGATGTGGAGCTTTCACGCCTCTGGAAGGCTTCATGACCTACGCGGATTGGAAGGGTGTCTGCGATGAATACAAAATGGCCAGCGGACTATTCTGGCCTATCCCCATCACAGTTTCCACCGATGATGAAAAAGTGAAGCCGGGAGACGAGGTAGCTCTAGTCGATAGTGATACCGGAGAAATCATGGCTACCATGAAGATTACCGAGAAGTATCAAATCGACAAGAACTACGAGTGCAAAGCGGTATTTAGAACCGACGACAAGGAACATCCCGGTGTCGAGAAAGTTATGGCCCAAGGCAAGTACAATCTGGCAGGTCCTGTGAAGGTCTTGACCGAAGGCGGATTTCCAGAGAAATATCCAGGCCTTTATGCTCGCCCCTCTGAAACGCGTAAGATCTTTGAGGACAAAGGCTGGAAACGCATCGCTGCGCTGCAGTTGCGTAACCCGATGCACCGCTCTCATGAGTTCCTGGCCAAGATCGCCGTGGAAGTCATGGACGGTTTGATTATTCATCAGTTGCTAGGAAAACTCAAATCCGGAGACATTCCTGCCGAAGTTCGTGTTGATTCTATTAACGCCCTGGTAGACAACTATTTCGTAAAAGACACCGTGGTCACAAAAGGTTATCCCATGGAAATGCGGTATGCAGGCCCTCGGGAAGCTCTTCTTCACGGAGTATTCCGCCAGAACTACGGCTGCAGCCACCTCATCGTGGGACGTGACCATGCAGGCGTGGGCGACTATTATGGTCCATTTGACGCGCAGACGATTTTCGACGATATTCCTGAAGGATCTTTGGAACTCCAACCACTTAACATCGATTGGACTTTCCACTGCTTCAAATGCGGCGGTATGGCCTCTATGAGAACATGCCCCCACGGTAAGGCAGACCGTCTGCTGCTATCCGGCACCTTGGTGCGCAAGACTCTTTCCGAGGGTGGAGAGTTACCCCCGGAATTTTCTCGTCCTGAAGTAGTCAAGATCCTACAGGACTATTACCAGGCACTCGACGAAAAAGTAGAGATCAAACTCCACGGCCATGCCACGGGTGCAGCCGACAAGAAGTAGTTTTTTTTAAAAGCAGTATCTAGGTGTTGACCTTTTAAAGCCCGGTCGCCGGAATTTCCTGGTGACCGGGTTTTTTCTGAGGCTGCGGCTGTTTGGGGCCTATATCTGCCTTTAAAACTTGACGAACTTGGTACAACTAGCGTAAAATTGTTCAGTTAAATATATGGAGATGGATTGTCGGTAAGACAAGACTGAGGAATGAGAATAACCCCCCGATGAGTGATCTTTTTGAGAAATGCTATTCCTTTAGCCGTGATCAAGAGGCAATAGCCCTCGGCTTTTATCCTTTTTTCAAGGTCATTACCAGTCTGAATGGACCTCACGTCACGGTTGACGGCCGGGAAATGATTATGGTGGGCTCCAACAACTACTTGGGGCTCACCACTCACCCCAAGGTGAGAGAGGCCGCCATGAAAGCCCTCATGGAATATGGCACAAGCTGTTCCGGTTCCAGGTTTCTCAACGGAACGATTGATCTGCATGAGAAGCTGGAAGCTTCTTTGGCGCGATTCATGGGGAAAGAGGCTGCCCAGGTCTTTTCTACGGGTTTCCAGACCAATCAGGGAGTAATAGCCCCTCTCATAGGGAGAGGTGAGAGTGTCATCATTGACAGGCTTGTTCATGCAAGCGTGGTTGAGGGAGTTCGGCTATGTTTTGGGAAGGTAGGCAGGTTTCGACATAATGACATAGTGTCGCTTCGTAAAAACCTCGAGGTATGCCCTTCAAACAAAGGGATCCTTGTAATAGTTGACGGTGTTTACAGTATGGAAGGCGACATCGCTGCCCTACCCGAGATAGTTCAAACTGCAAAAGAATTCGGTGCGCGGATCATGGTGGACGATGCGCATGGTATTGGTGTGCTAGGTGCTTCCGGGCGCGGCACATTAGAGCACTTCGGCCTGATTGAAGAAGTTGATCTTGTCATGGGGACCTTTAGTAAATCGCTGGCTTCCCTGGGCGGTTTTGTCGCCGGCGATGCCCGCGTGATTGCATATGTTAAACACCATTCCAGAGCCCTGATATTTTCTGCTGCGATGCCTCCGGCTGCCGTTGCAGCAGTACAGGCGGCACTGGAGGTCATCGATACCGAACCCCAGATACGTGAACGGCTATGGGAAAATACCCGCTTCCTTATGGAAAACGTGGTCGCACTGGGCTTCAACACAGGACCGACCCAGACCCCGGTAGTCCCCATAATTGTAGGAGACGATGTTCTTACCGCCGTGTATTGGAAGCGCCTTTTCGACGAAGGCATTTTTACTAATTGTGTTATTGCGCCGGGAGTTCAGCAAGGATCTCAGAGGATAAGAATGTGCTTGATGGCAACACATACACTCGAGGATCTGCAAAAGGTCGTAGATGTCTGCGGCAGAGTCGGTAGGGAACTTGGGATAATCAGCTAATGGAGTTGCAATCATGAGTGTCGGAAAGTCCACCATCTTGGATCTGAAAGATTTTATTTGCGGAAACAGCTTCTATTTCTCGATGCTGATTGCGATGTTATTCTGGTTAATGTTCTCGCCTTTGACCACTAATGTGATCCAGGCCGTCAAGGGAGATTCAAGATTAGGCACTCAAAGCAGCGTAGGGGACGTTACTCCGGATGCACTCCCCAGTAGAGAACTTTCACCGGACGAACGTATAGAAAAAATTGAAGAGGCCCTTAATTCAATTAAACACACCGGTGAAAAATCAGAAGAAAGATCGTACTTCAACAAGATGATTGGCCTGGAACTGATTGGT
>CAIXMD010000005.1 GCA_903920415.1 uncultured Desulfomonile sp. | reverse complement strand
CGACAAACAGATTGCTGCGTTTTATAGAAATAAGGTTCAGTACGCTAAGAGTCGAAGCGAGCAGGGAGACTTTGAACCATTGACCCTTCGGGCTTGGAATAACAGTCTCAGGGGTCAGGACATCAAGATAAAAACCTTGGAACACGCTCTTGATCAGGGAATCGGGCAACTGAAACTTCTCATGGGGTATCATCCTGACTATCATTTGCCACTAGATACGAGGGATGCCGCCTGTCAGATTCTTCTCGGTTTCAATGGCCGTGTCGTTACTTTCGCTGATGTCCAGGCAAGTAATCTTGGCCTAAAAATTGTCGCCAAGAGAGAACAGCTTCAATCGGTTTTGGTTGCCGGTGCCTATCTTCTCTTACTCCCCAGGCCGGTTTTTATATTTCAGGACCTCAACAATCAGGTGGACTCCGTTTCCGGCACCACGGTAGCTATAGGCACGGACTATACTCTTTGGGATGGTTTTAGGCGAGTACGAGACATAAAGCGTCAAAAGTTGAGGGCCGGTCAAATAAATATAGAACGTCAAGAACTCTCGAGACAACTTTACGAGCGTTTCAAAACACTCCGTGGAGATATCAGTCTTTCAGAAGAGAAAGAAGGTTTTTCTCGAGAACAGACCAAATTAGCCGAATCGAACGAAGAAAGGGCGTTCAGTCAATACAAGTCTGGATCTCTCACATACGATATCTATTTGGACACGAGCATAGCGAAAGCGCAGTCACATTTGAATTCCTTGAATACTGTTCAGGAGAGGGTTTCCGCTCTTATTGATTTGGCCACTATCGCAGGAGGTTTAAATAAGTACAATGCCGGAATTCGATACTGAAAAACCCCGGCGACGGGTAAAGGCCTTTGGAGTCATGCTTGCAGGTTTCGTGGCTGTCGCCTCGTTGGCCCTGGTAGCGGTGACTCAAGAACCTAAGAAAGCAGTTTCCAGTCCAGTTCCCGCTAAGGCAGCAATAGTTCCCCAGATTGCAGATGCCAAATCCGAGCTGGAAATACATTTGAGGGGCAAGAGTTTTGCATTGTACAAGAGGCCTGTTGTTGTGTACCTTGGAGGAATAATTAAAGACATTAAGGTAACGGAAGGTCAAAAAGTTGAAAAGGATGATATACTAGTTGAGTACGAACTTGACCCTCAATCACTGGTTCACGTTTACAACGTGGTGAAGTCTGCTAACGTTGCCAACCACAAGAAAGCCGTTTACGACACGGAAATTGGGTTGGGAAAATTGACTGAGGCCGCCCTTCCGAATAAGAACACGAATAAAGAGAGAATCGAAAAAGAATTAGGCAACCTGCAGGAGCTTAAGGACCGTGATTACGTCCAGGCTAGTGCAGTAAAAAATATGAAAAGACAATTGGATGTGGCTGAAAAGGAAATCCTGGACCTGGAAGAATCTATTAAACAAACAAAGAAAGGACTTACGGTAGCCAAAGAGAATCTTAGTTTCGCAGAAGGCAGCCAAAAAAAGGCATTGGAACTCCTCGAATGGCAGACCAACAGATCTTATTCCGACTCAACGATTCCTTTGGAAAAGGCATTTCTTAAGGCGCCCATTCCCGGTTACGTGATCCGTATAAATCCTGAGATG
>CAIXMD010000004.1 GCA_903920415.1 uncultured Desulfomonile sp. | reverse complement strand
ATCGTTGTCACGGATGGCAATAAACGCCCTGCCCAGGTAGGAGGAAATGATATTATAGGAGACGAGCGTCATGAGAAGGGCGATAGAAAAATTGAAATAGTACATAAAAGTTATTTTGGATAGGCCGAAAGGAGGGGTGAGCTTTGGTACGGTCAAGCCCATACGGCCGCCGGAGAGTACTTCTGAGTTGGCAAAGATCTGATAGACCGCTATGCCGAATCCCATTGTGGCAATAGCCAAATAGGGGCCCTTCAGCCGGAGAGATGGGAATCCCACGATAACGCCGAATAGTCCTGAAATGCCTCCTGCGCACAAGAGCGTTACAGGCCAGGGCAAGCCTAGTCGGGTAAGGTGTCCAAAGGTAAATGCCCCTATGGCCAGAAAGCCGGCTTGTCCAAACGATATTTGGCCGGTATAGCCTATGAGAATATTCTGGCCCTGTACGCCGATGGCATATATGCAGACTATTGTGGCTACGTATACGAGGTGTTCCGGAGTGAAGTACGGCAAGAGCACCAGAGCAACTACCAGAGCCCCAACCCATACACGGGTCCATGGTTTGCGAATGAGTTGCAGCTCCTCGCGATAACTTTCAATCAGGTCCATTATTTACTCATTTTCGGTAAAGTGACTCGATGAGATCTGCATAGCGTTTCTCCAGGTAACGCCTTTTCACTTTTTTTGTAGGAGTGACATCTCCGTCTTCCTCGTAAAAGCGTCTCGGAAGCAGCGCGAACTTTTTGATGGACTCCGCTTGCGAAAGGGTCTTGTTCACCTTGGAGACTTCCTGATCAATGAGTTTGGTAATTTCGGAATTCTTGGTCAAGTCGGCAAAAGTCGTGAAGGGCACACGGTTGTCTTGGGCAAACTTGGTGACATTGTCCTCGTCGATAAGGATAAGGGCAACGAGGAATTTTTTCCCATCGCCGATCACAACGGCATCCTGTATGTAAGAACTGAATTTGAGTTTATTTTCTATGAATGCCGGAGTTATATTCTTTCCACCCGCGGTGATAATTATGTCTTTTTTTCGATCCAGGATTTTTAGGAAGCCATCATCCAGGGCGCCGACACCACCGGTGTAGAGCCACCCATCTTTGACGGTGGAAGCCGTAAGTTCCGAGTCCTTGAAGTACCCCTTGAACACCCCGTGGCCCTTGACCAGCACCTCTCCGTCATCGGCTATCTTGATTTCCATTCCTTCAATGGACTCGCCCACATAACCCCACCGTGGGCGATCAATGCGCTGAATGGCTATGACGCCAGTGGACTCGGTTTGCCCATATCCTTCTCTCAATGGTATGCCAAGTGCATTGTAATATTCGAACAACTCCGGGGAAGCGGGAGCCGCAGCACATACTGCCCAGCGGACTCTCTCCAGACCCAACTGCCTTTTGAGATGGCACAGGACGAGCCAATACAGAGGCCAATACAACGTTGCCCAGAGAGTTCTTTGGCCGGTTCCTTTTTCCGACCGCACGAACCGCAGACCCACTCCTACACTAAGCCGGTAAAGAGTTCTTTTCAGAAGCGTTGAATCAGACATGCGGATCTCGATCATTGACGCGAATTTTTCCCAGATGCGAGGAACACTAGCGAAGATTGTGGGAGATACCTCCCTGAGGTTCTGAGCGAGTGTATCCATGCTCTCCACAAAATTCACGGTACCACCGGACCGGACCGCCTGGAACAGGGAGATCAGGTTCTCGTAAATGTGGGCCAGAGGGAGGTACGAGACCATCTCGTCAGACTCCAAGGCCTGGTTCGCCGCCATGAATGATTCGGTTATACCAAGGATATTTCGATGCGTGATCATGGCCCCTTTGGGTCGACCCGTGGTTCCGGAAGTATAGATGATCATGGCAGTGTCTTCGGGTTGAACGGCCTTGATCGCGTTGTTGACGCATTCCGGATCTTCCTGGAGCCGTTCCCGCCCGAGGGCCGTGAACTCTTCATAAAACATGAGATCGGGATGGGAGAAGCCCCACAAGCCCTTGACATCCCAGATCACTATCCGGGCAAGGTTTAGTTCAGGCAGGATCTGCAAAACCTTGTCAACCTGCTCTTCGTTCTCTACAAAAAGGACCCTGGATTCCGAGTGGCCCACTACGTAGGCGATCTGTTCCGGAGCCGAGGTCGGATACACACCACAGGTCACGCCGCCTGCGCTCATAGTCGCAAGATGACAGATGAGCCACTCGGGCCGGTTATCCCCGAGTATGGCTACCCGGTCGCCGGGCTTGAGTCCAAGCGCCAAAAGACCGGCTGCGGTTTCTCGTACAAAGTCTCCATACTCTCTCCAAGAGATACGTTTCCATATTCCGTATTCCTTTTGGCGGAGAGCCGTTGTATCCGTCTTACGTTCCACCTGACGGAAAAAAAGTTCCGGGAAGCTTAAGGCCTCAACCGGCATTACCATCTCCTTCTTTTCTTGTACAGGCGCCATCCCTTCGGAGAAGCGGCAGCCTCTCCTCCAAGGCCGAGATAGAGTTCCTGCACGTCTTCGTTTTCAGAAAGCTCTTGGGAAGTGCCTTCCAGGACTATGCGGCCGGCTTCCATGATGTAACCGTAATGAGCGATGCTCAGGGCTAGCCTGGCATTCTGTTCAACGAGCAGTATAGTGGTTCCCCCACGGCTGATCTCCATGAGGGCATCGTAGACCACGCGTGCTACCACTGGGGCGAGTCCCAGGGAAGGTTCATCCAGCATGAGCAGTTTGGGTTTCCTTAACAGTGCCCTGGCCATAGCCAGCATCTGCTGTTCACCGCCGGAAAGTGTCTCAGCCTGCTGATCCGTCCTTATCTTGAGGATAGGAAAGAGCCGGTATACGTATTCCAAGTCTTCCCTGACTTCCCTGTCTTTACGCCCCCAACACCCTAAATCGAGGTTCTCCTTCACGGTCAATTCCCTGAAAAGCCCTCGATCTTCAGGGACGTAAACAATCCCCATGGATGCAATGCGTTCCGGCGCCAGCCTGTGAATGCGTCGGCCTGCGAATTCTATGGTTCCCTTCTTGGGCTGGTCCTTGAGCAGGCCTGCGATGGTCTTGAGCAAAGTTGTCTTACCGGCTCCGTTGGGGCCAAGCACGGT
>CAIXMD010000003.1 GCA_903920415.1 uncultured Desulfomonile sp. | reverse complement strand
TTCCCTGACTAGTTTTTCCAGCAAAGTGGTTTTTCCTGAGTCGGATTTTCCCACAATAGACACAATCGGAATCATTAAAAAAAACCTCCCGGAAAAGTCTCGATAGAGTTAGAATGGCTCGGTGCAGCTTTATGGGCCGTAGCAACCTGGTAAAAATTCGTCGAACGTCTCATAATGAATAACTATAATCACGGAGATCATCGGGGACCGGAATAAATTGATAATGTCGATAGGTTATTTTGGGAGGCAATGCTTGTCAATCGTTGAAGTGGAAATTTTGTCATTGTCTGGCTGAGAATAATACTTAGCCAGACCAAGAAGTTTTTTGTCAAAAGAAACATTCGGAGAAACCCATGTTATTACAGGAGCAAGTACTTAATACAGTTGAACTGACCCATAGTGCGGCCAGACAAGCGGCCATACTTCCCATGGCGCTCAAAGAGAAGATCCTTGTCCAAACAGCTCATAAACTACGCGACCACCGGCCCCAGATCCAGGACGCAAATCGAAGAGACCTTGAGATAGGTGAGAAAAAGGGTCTTTCGTCAGCCATGATGGACAGACTTACCCTCTCGGACAAGGTCATTGATCAGACAGCCGCAGGCCTTGAGGAGATCGCAGCGTTTCCCGATCCTGTTGGTGAAATAGTGCGAATGTGGACCCGTCCCAACGGAATGCGTGTCGGCCGTATGAGAATACCCTTGGGGGTGATAGGGATCATCTACGAGTCCAGGCCCAACGTCACGGCAGATGCGGCTGCCCTATGTATCAAGGCCGGCAACGCTGTTATCCTGCGAGGCGGATCCGAAGCCGCTCATTCGAATCAGGCCATTGTTGAGATCTTTAAAGAGGTTTTGAGAGAGAACAGCGTCAACCCTGACGTTGTGAACTTACTCCCGACTATGGATAGAGAGGCTATTCTCTTCATGCTACAACTCGAAGACTTGATAGACCTCATAATTCCACGCGGTGGCGAGGAACTTATACGTTTCGTATCACAGAATTCAAGAATTCCAGTTATCAAGCATTATAAAGGCGTCTGTCACCTTTACGTCGACGCAGATGCAGACTTGGAAATGGCTGTGAAGTTGACCTTCAATTCCAAGGTTCAGCGTCCCGGCGTGTGCAATGCCTTGGAAACCCTTCTAGTCCACCGCGATGTAGCCGAAGACTTTCTGCCCGCGGTAACCGAGAAACTCGCTGAGGCCGGTGTCGAGCTACGAGGTTGCGAGCGATCCCTTGATGTAGTGAGGTCCATGAACCCTGCTACCGAGGAAGATTGGTACGCGGAATATCTTGATCTCATTCTGGCGGTAAAAGTGGTGGACGATATCGATGCAGCTATGAGCCATATAGCCAAGTACGGCTCTCTTCACACCGAGACCATCGTGACCAAGAGCTATGGGGCAGCCCAAAAGTTTCTGAGGGAAGTGAATTCATCATCAGTAATCGTCAATGCTTCTACTAGGATGAGTGACGGATATGTGTACGGACTGGGGGCGGAAGTTGGCATCAGCACTACTAAAATACACGCCTATGGCCCTATGGGGGTGGAAGACCTCACCACTACCAAATTCATCGTCCTGGGCGATGGACAGATCAGGGAGTAGGAGAGGAGAATCTATTGAGTGAGATTCGCAGCACAATAGACCTTATGATGGATCGGACCCGGGGAATGTCATTGTCTCCGGAAGAGAAGAAAAGACTCCACATGGAGGAACTGAGAAAAAAAGCTAAAGGCTTTGAAATAAAGATTTTGGCAAATCCTGACAGTTCAGATGAAATAATTGCATCGATCAACAATGAACCCGAGGATGATGCAGGTATTCTCAAGTCATTGGTCTGGAATAGCCTGGTACAGAACATGCCCAAGGGCGAAGGTGTTCTCAAGCACTTGGAAATTCTAGACAAACTTCCCCAGGCGAAAGCTAAAGGCAAAATCCTTGATGATCTCCGAGCCATTCTAAAGACATCACTGAAAAATAGAAACAAGGACTTGAAAAACATCTTGAATTCCGAAAGAAAAAAGCTTGCCGCTTTCGGGATTTCCGGCAGTGCCGTAGTCCCCAAGCTCGTTACCGACTCATGGATAAACCAAAATACCTCAAGTAAAATTGCATTAAATAAAGCTAACTTATTAGATAGCTTGTTATAATAAGTTTGTTGTGGTATAATCGTTTTGTTTGCCAATGCTAATCCTTGGAGGTTACGGTAAATGATAAAATCAATATTTGTTATGGCCGCAGCTCTTATGATTCTCTTGCCGAGTTTTGCAATCGGAGAAGAGCAGATTAGGGATCAGAACGGTGTGGTGATAGAAATAAGGCAACAGCAAGGGAATATGTCCTACGCCTATGACGGCAACAGGAACCTGCGCTATGTGGCAACCAGCATCCCAGGAAACCAGGAGGTTGTCGAATATCGAGACAAGTACGGCGTGCATACGGGCATAGGGGGTCCGGGCACTTTGCAGTGGGCGGTCGGCGGGCCGATACAATTCGACGTATCCGGGCAAT
>CAIXMD010000002.1 GCA_903920415.1 uncultured Desulfomonile sp. | reverse complement strand
TCATAAAACCGTTGATAAGCACACATAGAGCGCCTAAAAAGTGATGTCCGATTCTTTTATGTCCGTTTCATCAGTCTTCAACTGAAAGTTGTGCGTGCGCGGTGTTTGACTGCTTGAGGGGGGGGATTTTTTTCCAATTTCGAGGTCAGAACGACAAGTCTTTAGCGCTCAGAGAAATTTTATCAATTGCCGTTCCATTTCCATGAGGCTCGGTAACCCGGATCGGCAGTCGATCACTCTGAGTTGATCTTCTGGAACCCATGGAGCCCAGTACTTTGGATCCGTGGTCAAGAAGAAAGTAGCTGAGCGAATCCCGAGACCAGCTGCCAGATGACTCATTCCGGAATCGTTACCCACGAAGAACTGCGCGCTGCTCAGCTCTTTACAGAGTCGGCTCAAAGGCCTGTATTTTAAAAGGCGCGATCGAGGCTGGTTTATAAGGGCTTCCCATTCAGGAAGCCCCGTGAGGAATTCGTCTTCCTCACCTGCAGTAACCACGATATCCCAGCCTGTACATTTTTGTATTAGTTTGGAAAGTGACACAAAAAACTCCAAGGGCAGGCACTTGGCCTGGCCTCCGCTTCCTGGATGTATCCAGAAGAAATTTCCTTTGTGCCCTGAGGCCAGGTGGGTAAGTGCAGGGCGTCTCGGAGGGACGGGCATACCGAGCCCCGCGTGAATGTGTTCCACCATGTGCTTTCCTGCCATCGGTCTTGCCGAGACTTGGTGTATGGAGCGGGACCCTGCCCTCTTTAGATTATTGACCACCGAAATGGGGCTATTGAGAATTACATAGGCTAGATCATAGACGGGCCGGCAGCCTAATTCCTCTGTGGGCTCCGAAAAAAGCCATAGTTGGTCTCTGTGATCGATGGCTCGACAGTGAATGCCGGGAGGCACAAGATCCAGGTAGGCGCGGTTTGCGACAAAATTCAAGGCAGCATCGGGTTGAGCAGTTCTGATGGAAGCCAATAGGGGCAAGGTTAGGATGATATCGCCGAGTGCACCGACACGAACTACGAGGACATCCATAACAAGGTTATCTCAACCTGTAATTGCTTCAAGAGCGCGCAGGGAACGTCTCCTTCATAAAAAATGTGCTCGCCAGTGCCACGATTGACGCCCCGAAAAGAACCACCAACATGGCTCTGTAGCCGGAGAGAGAATAGACGCCGGGACCAACTTTGGGATACGCTTCCAGGATCCACCCAAGAACTGGCTGGAGTATGGCTCCGCCCAAGAACGGAAAAAGGTTGACCGTTCCAACCGATGTTCCCGCAATTTCGACAGGAAAAAGTTCTTTTGTGGTGGTAAAGCCGATGACCACGATAGCTGAGGACGAAATGGAAAATATCAACATGCCCACGTAGAGTGTTATTCGAGAGAGTCCTGTAGGAAAGAAGTTGAGACCGAGGAGTAAAACGAACAGAATTGATGAAAAAAGCATGAGAACTTTCTTGCGGCTACGGAACACTTTGTCTGAAAGAAAGCTGATCAGGGGGCTACCGACGATCAGGCCAACTGCGATCATGTTGAGAATGTTACCGGCTTCGGTACGAGTCATTCCATACGTATGCATGAGAAAAGGACCTGCCCACAAGCCGCCGAAGCTGAAGAATATCCCCACGAGGCAAAAAAACCAAACTGCAATTGGCCAGAAATATTTTTCTGTCAGGACGCGGCGGGCACCTTCCCAAAGGGGAATCACTGGGGGCTTTGCAGAGGCTCCCGGCCCTATGTGATCGATCTCTGCCAGTGAGGGCCAGCCGATTTCCTCAGGCCGATTACGTACGAGGATCCAGACAAACAGCGCTATGAGAAGGGTTCCTGCGCCGATTATTTCAAAAGAAAACCGCCATCCGTATGATTCTGTCGTCAATGCTAGCGGTGTAGCTGCCGTCAGAGCGCCGATTCCTCCCATGGTATTGAGAATTGCTGTCATGAAAGCAAATTCACGTACCCTAAACCATGCAGAAAGAATCTTCATTGTGGGAATAAAAACCATTGAGACTCCAAGTCCGACCATGACTCTTGCAACGACCGCCACATCCATGCCTGTGGCCATACCGAAGACAAGACTTCCGACCCCCGCGATCACCAGAAAACAGGTAACCGTTTTTCTCGGTCCGAGAGAGTCCGACAGGAGCCCTGCGGGAAATTGCATCAGAGCATAGGGATAAAAGTAAGCGGATGCAAGAAGCCCCATGAACCAGCCGGATGCCTGAAGATCTCTTTGAAGATCTAGGGCCACGACAGCCGGACAGAGCCTGTGAAAATACACGAATACGTACGCCAAGGCCATTATCCAGAAAATAATCCAGCGATACCGTAACACTTTTTGGGTTATATCACTTCCCATGCACATCCCCTCACTCACTGGTTGCGTGATTTCTGTTCGGCAAATCTTTCACTCATAAAGATATCAGAATGTGTGACCTTCTTCGAGTTGAAAGTACAGTAGTGGAGTTGTCGATCAGTTTGGACAATTTTGACATAAGCTCATTCACCTGCTATTCTTCATTGCCGAAGCACCAGTGATTACCAATTCAAGAGAAATCATCATGCACAAACCTTTTTTGAAGGTTCTTCTTCTCCAAGAGGCCAGGGAACTTTTGAGAAAATTTGGGCCTCGAGATGTGGAAGGAATCCCTATTGAGCAGGGTTTATTTCGCGTCGTATCTGAGCCAATAAAATCTTCTGAAGATCTGCCGCCTTTTGATCGGTCCACTATGGACGGTTTCGCTGTTCGCTGTGGAGATACTTTCGGCGCTACTGAGGCTTCACCGGCTCTACTTAATGTTGTTGGTGAAGCGGCTATGGGTGAAATCTCCAACTTAAGGCTCAGATCCGGTCAAGCGGTCCGCATTTGGACAGGTGGAGCCATACCGGCCAACGCCGATGCGGTAGTAATGCTGGAACACTCAGAGGACCTGGGCCACGACACGATTGAAATACTCAAAGCTGTAGCTCCATTTGACAATGTGGTGAGAAAGGGTGAGGACTTCAAGGCTGGAGTAACCTTGCTCAATACTGGGCATAGACTCCGGCCTCAGGATTTGGGACTGCTGGCGTCCATGGGACGAACAAAGGTATCAGTTTTTAAAACGGTTCATGTCGCTGTGATAAGCTCCGGTGACGAAATAGTCCCTATTGAACAGACCCCGCCACCTGGATGTGTCCGGGACGTAAATAGGTACACACTAACTGCGGGCATAATAGAAACTCACGCCAAGCCTTTCTGGATTGGAATCGCTGCCGACAGGGTGAAGGATCTCTCTGCTCGGATAGCCCAGGGGCTGACATCTGCCGATCTCTTATTGATTTCAGGTGGGAGTTCCATGGGGAGTCGGGACTTTGTGATTGAGGCCATTCAAGCCTACGAGGATTCCGAAATCTTGTTCCACGGAGTTTCCGTATCTCCCGGAAAACCTCTCATATTGGCACGGGTCGGCTTACATCCGGTCATCGGGCTTCCCGGCCACCCGGCCAGCGCAATGATATGCTTTGAACAATTTGTAGTGCCGCTCATTCGCCGTCTGGAGGGAGAGAATGTGGTAACTCCCTTTCTCAGGCCATCTTTGCAAGCATTTCTAAGCCGAAACGTGCCCTCTAAGGAAGGCAGAATGGATTTTGTTAGGGTGCGGCTGCAGGTGAAGGAAGGAAGGATAATTGCTCTGCCTATTCCAGCAAAATCCGGCATGATATCAGGAATGGTCCGCGCCGATGGATATATCAGAATCAATGAGGACTGTGAGGGACGGTACAAGGGAGACTTGGTTACGATAAATCTTTTTTCACACTGGATCGAGGAGAACATTGAGAAGGAATATATATCTGGACATGAAAACCCCGGAAGAAGCTCTGGCAATTTTTTTCAGCCGGCTCCCCAGGAAAAGCTTTCCAAAATCTGAAACTGTATTGGTTGAAGAGGCCCGTGGTAGGGTGACGGCCATCCCTGTTTATGCCAAGCTCTCTTCTCCACACTTTCATACGGCTGCAATGGATGGGTTCGCAGTCCGTTCGAGGGACACCTTCGGAGCTGGTCCAGACAGTCCGATTCTTTTAGAAATAGGTCTTAATGCATGGCCCATTAACACGGGCCTACCTATTCCTGACTCGACCGATGCAGTCATAATGATAGAAAACGTAAACTTCCTCAATGAAGTCGCCTTTGAGATCGAGAAGGCCTTGGTTCCCTGGGAAAATGTACGGCGAGTGGGAGAAGACTTTGTGGCATCCGAGATGATTCTTCCAGCGCGCCATGTGGTCACCGCTTACGAACAGGGAGCCCTTCTCTCTGGAGGTATTTATCACCTGCAAGTTATCGAAAAACCTAGAGTACTACTGATCCCGACCGGATCTGAACTTGTTGCGCCGGATAGTCTAGAATCGGGTGACCCAGCGCCTGGACGAGTAGTGGAATTCAACACGATCATACTTTCCGGCCTTGTAGAGAATGTTGGCGGTGCCGCTGTGAGACATCCGATTGTACCGGACCAATTCGACCTGATTAAAGATGCCATCCTTGCCGGAGTCCGTTCCGATTTTCATCTCGTGGTGGTCAATGCCGGATCGTCGGCAGGTAGTGAAGACTATACTGCGGCAGCTATCCGGGAGCTTGGCGAAGTCCTCGTCCACGGTGTGGCCATGATGCCCGGCAAGCCTACCATTCTGGGAGTGGTTGAGGACAAGCCTGTCATTGGCAATCCCGGCTATCCTGTTTCCTCTATTTTGTCCTTTGAAGTCTTCGGACTGCCAGTACTGGAGGCCATGCAAGGACTCCCGAGTCATTGCCGGCCTACTATTACAGCTCTGACGGCCAGGAAGATTCCATCTAAGCTCGGCAGGGAAGAATTTTTTCGCGTCAAGTTGGGTAAAGTTGGTGACAGAGTGATTGCGGCTCCTCTTCCTCGAGGAGCGGGTTCCATTACAACACTTACAAGAGCGGACGGTATTATAAGAATTCCAGCTCGGACTGAAGGGATCGAGCAGGCGGCATTGGTAAAGGTAGAGCTTCTCAGGCCCTCGGAAGCGATAGATCGGACGGTGGTAATTATCGGAAGCCACGACCTGACTTTGGATCTTCTGGCCGACGAACTCATTCCTCACAACCTTTTCCTTTCATCGAGTCATGTGGGTAGTCTTGGAGGTCTATTGGCATTAAAAAAACGGACTGCTCATATTGCTACCTCACACTTGCTGGACGTGAAGACCGGCCTCTACAATTGGTCGTACATTCGAAAGTACATCGGGGACATTCCTGTTAAGGTGATTCACGGGGTCATGAGAGAGCAAGGATTCATTGTCCTCAAAGGCAATCCCAAATCCATCGGAGGATTTGAGGATCTGATTCGAGAGGATGTCACCTTTATCAATCGGCAGGCAGGGGCCGGTACCAGGGTGCTCCTCGATTATCATTTAGAATTGGCAGGTATTGATCCACAACAAGTCAAAGGCTACCAGATGGAGGAATACACACATACTTCAGTAGCTGTAGCCGTGCTTTCCGGCGTAGCCGACGTGGGCATGGGAGTACTTGCGGCGGCACGGGCTCTCGGACTTGATTTCCTCCCTGTGGCAACTGAACAGTATGATCTTGTAATCCCGGAGGAATTTATGAACGACGAAAAAATGGTGACCCTATTGGAGGTCATAAGGACCCCGGCATTTAAAAAGCGGGTGCTGGCTCTGGGAGGGTATGGAGTTGAACGGACCGGTGACGAGATTCCGGAACCAACAACAATGTGATGAACTACGATAAATAGCTTTGTAAGTCTGTTACGGACTTCGACTCTTAAGCCATTTTGCAGTTGAGAAAATCAACACTGCACACCGACCCTATGGCGCATATTTTCGAAACTTCATTGACAATCAAATACGAGAGAACATCCACTCTTGGATTCGCAGGCTATACAGGAGCACCCGCCTAACGAGATGCGGAGCATTTCTAGATTGTACAAGGCCTTGACAAGAATCGTATGCATCCTTACTCTGCCACATTTAGAAGCCATTTGAGCCGGAAGTGCTTTCCGTAAAACCCTTTGAGATAAGACGATATTCGAGGAGATCCATGCTGTCGATCTGGCGAGCCGCAGTCGAACAATTTGATTTAGGCCGGGACTTTGTTCTGGCCACAATACTTTCGGTAAGGGGTTCTTCACCCAGACACTTAGGAACCCGCTTCCTGGTCCGTTTTGACGGAAGCATCGTGGGAACAATAGGGGGCGGCCTTTTTGAGGCCAATGTCAAACAGTTCGCTATTTGCGCATTGCAGACGAGCACCTCCCACAGGGTCGTATTTGCTTTCCATGGAAACGACTCTCAATCCACGGAAATGATTTGCGGGGGTGATGCTGAAGTCCTCGTGGAGTTCGTGAACGTCGGGAACAAGGTGCAAGAAAAAATTTTCAGACATATGCTGGAATTTTCAAAGGAGAGAATATCCGGATACCTGCTCACACCGATTTGCATGTCGGTGGGAGGTAATTCGGACCTTCCGTTGGATCACCTGCTTATCGATGATAACGGTTCCAGAATCGGCGGATTTATTGATGAGGACAAAGCGCTGAAGGCTATTCCCGAGGCACGCCTTTTGAGACCGGTCCAGTTATTGGAGGCACCGGGATTTGAGCATCCTGTTTTTCTCGAATGGCTGCACCCTAAGGGCACAGTATACATATTCGGTGCAGGTCATGTGGGGGAATGTGTAGCTCACTTGGCTGCATACGTGGACTTCAGAGTGGTGGTAATTGACGACCGTTCCGAATTCGCTAATCACCAAAGGATTCCCGACGCTGATGATGTATTAGCCATCGAATCGTTTGATCAGGCTTTTTTTAGACTCAATGTAGATGAAGACTCATTCATCGTGATCGTCACTCGTGGGCATGCTCACGACCGGATAGTACTTGCCCAGGCCTTGCGTTCGAAAGCGGGTTACATAGGGATGATAGGATCCAGACGCAAGACTGCTATCATTTATCAAGCTCTGCTGACTGAAGGCTTTAGTCAGGGTGATTTAATGAGGTGCCATGCACCCATTGGGCTCCCTATCGGCGGTGAATCGCCTCAGGAAATCG
>CAIXMD010000001.1 GCA_903920415.1 uncultured Desulfomonile sp. | reverse complement strand
TGCCATTGTCCCTCTCGACAGGTAATTTGTTTTCGCACCGACTTATATGAGACTGCCTTTTGCGAACTTGTATCAGCCATTGATGACTCTTCGCACGGAGTACAGAATTGCCGCTTCCTACTAGACTCTTCAGGACTCTCTTCAGCATTGTACTTGTTCTTGTTACAGGGACTCTGGGGTATAGGCTTATAGAAGGATGGCCATTTCTCGACGGTTTCTATATGACGGTTATTACCATTACTTCCATCGGTTACAGTGAGATCCATCCGTTAAGCACTGAGGGAAGAATTTTCACCTTGTTTATCATAGCCATCGGTATCGGGGTGGTGGGACACGCGCTCGTATCCGTTAGCCGGTGGTTGATCGAGGGTGAAGTTGTAAAAGTCTTTACAAGGCGGCGCTCTATGAAGGCTATTCAAAAAATCAGGGATCACTTTATCGTGTGTGGTTTTGGGCGAATGGGGTCTTTCGTGTGTAACGAGTTTCATGCACGGGGCATCCCGTTCGTGGTCGTCGAAAACATCCCGGAAATCCAAGATAAAATTAATCAGAATGGCTACTATCTCTCCCCTGGAGACGCCACGGACGAGGACGTACTTATGGCAGCCAGGATAAAGACTGCAAAGGGGCTAGTGTCAACGCTAAATTCTGATGCCTCAAATGTCTATGTAGTGTTGACGGCCCGTGAACTAAACCCAGACCTTGAAATCATCGCCAGGGCAGGTGAAGAAGAGGCCGAAAAGAAGCTTATTAGAGCTGGAGCAAGTCGAGTTATAAGCCCTTACCGGATTGGCGGAATGCGAATGGTGATGGGGATCCTCAAGCCCACTGTCATGAGTTTCCTTGAAGTAGCAATGGATCACAAACAGTTGAATGTCGAGCTTGAAGAAGTCCGTGTGGCAAAAAACAGTGCATACAGCGGTAAGAAACTCGTTGATACGGATATTCGCAAAGAGCTAAACCTCATAATAATCGCGGTTAAAAAACCGGACGGGAGAATGGTTTTCAATCCAGGTCCAAATACTATCATCGAGGACGAAGACCTCCTTATTACTTTGGGAGAAAACAAAGACCTTGCAATTTTTCACAGAGAAGCCGGGGCTGAGTCAGTGTTGTAGGCCGCCAAGAGTTTGAATTTACATAATCATTCGTGTCTCAAAGATTTGTTTAGTTGAATTCCCCTCAACTTGTGTGATATAATAGTGTTATGATTATAAGATCTTCTTTTACATTACTGTTTTGCGCCGCAATGTTATGTTTTCTCCTGGCTCTGTCGTCTTCCGAGAGTATGGGCATGGACATCCGTGGCGCTTGGGTTGGAAATGCTCAAGGGACCATTTTCGGCGCCGAGGGAAGTGTGACAATCACCCAGCAACGCGGTGAGGACATTTACGGTATAGTCGAGGGTGGAAATTTCCTGGGCAAAGCCAAATTCACCATCAACGGCAAAATACATGGCAACAACATTTTCGGCAGCAAGGAAGGACACACCTTCAGTGGGCTGGTCTACCCTGACGGAACAATACGGGGGCTGTTTAGAGCGGTCGACGGAGACGCTTATGAGGTTTTCTTGCAGAGGCCCTACAGCTATTGGGGGTGGGGAGTGCCCCCAGGCCTTCCTGGCATGTGGTAGCAAGGACGGCAGAAGGGCCGAGAGAGATACCTGACTCAAAAACCGATATCATGACAAGGGGTTGCGGCAGCCTTGACCATGAGAGTATTCAATTGGAGGGATATCCAAGGTCGGGCGTTGCTCGTCTTTGCCGTTGTCGGCCTTCTGGCAGCAAGCCTCACTATTTTTACACTATATAACGAGAACAGGAATTTGAACGGGTTACTGGTGGATCTCGAATTAGAAGGGCCGGATCCTTCACGTTACAGAGAATTAAGAGAGGTGTTCACTCAAAGACTTCCTCAAGAAGTTTCTGCCCTTAGCAATCTTCGAGTGAAGTTGGATTATGTTCATTTTTCCTGTGTTACAAGAGAAATCCTCAATTGCTCTCGGGTGGATTTCCTTCTGCTCAGTCCGCAAGGCACACCTTGGTACAAGTACCAAAACGGTGCGGCACAGAAATTGGCTTTCTTCAAGGTTTTACTGAAAGACATGATTTCAAGTTGCCGGACGCCCATCTTGGGCGTATGCGG